>DAOVDN010000118.1 GCA_030669465.1 Desulfobacterales bacterium
AAAAAAGATATGAAGGAAAACAGAATCTATAATTTCAATGCCGGGCCTGCCACCCTTCCCCTTAGTGTTCTTGAAGAAATCAGGGATTCATTTTTGAACTTTAAGGGATCCGGTATGTCGATTACAGAAATAAGCCACAGATCCAAATGGTTTGACGATGTTATAAACGATGCCGTAGAGAGGACAAAACGGCTTTTACATCTGAATGAGAACTATCATGTCCTATTTCTTCAGGGTGGGGCCAGCATGCAGTTCTGCATGATTCCCATGAATTTCCTGCACGAAGGTATGCCGGCAGATTATGTTAATACAGGCACATGGTCAACAAAGGCTATAAAAGAAGCACAAATACAGGGTAAACAGATAAGGGTTGCGGCATCTTCCGAAGATAAGAATTTTTCCTATATTCCTAAAAATATCCAATTCAGCAATAATGCCGTTTACGTTCATATAACATCGAACAATACTATAAAAGGAACCCAGTGGACATCCTTTCCCGATACAAAAGGTATACCTCTTATCGCGGACATGTCATCCGATATAATGAGCAGACCTCTGGATGCAGATAAATTTGGTCTTATATATGCGGGAGCTCAAAAAAATATCGGTCCCGCAGGGGTCTGCATGGTGATTATTCGGGATGATATGTTAAAAATGGTGCCGGATAGACTGCCGTCTATGCTGAAATATACAACATTTGCTTCCAAGAACTCAATGTATAATACCCCGCCATGTTTTGCAATTTATACTATTCAACTTGTATTGAAGTGGCTTGAAGAGACGATTGGCGGTCTTGAAAAGATGGAAGAAATAAACAGGAAAAAGGAGCGTTTTCTTTACGATCTCATTGATTCCAGCGGCTTTTACACAGGCACGGCAGAGCCCGAAAGCCGTTCAATGATGAACATAACTTTCCGTCTCCGGAATGAAAACTTAGAAAAATTATTTATTCAAGAGGCCCTGGAAAACGGCCTTGGCGGTCTTAAGGGACACCGCTCTGTAGGAGGTTGCCGAGCATCTATCTACAACGCTACAACAATGGAAGCGGTTGAAGCACTTGCTGATTTTATGAAAACCTTTGAACGTAAAAACGGATGAGAAGAATTAAGGAGTACTCCTTTAAGATGCAAGGACGCTCCTTTCAAACTCTGCAACAATAAATGTATGATCGGATGGTTTCTGCAAAAGTCTTGCTTTAACGTCGATCCAGGCGGTTTTTGATTTTTTTGCAACACACTTTGTGGCACAAATATGATCAACCCTCCACCCGAGACCGCGTTTTACAGCATTCGGAATACGATAGTCCCAGAACGTAAATCCTTTTTCTTCGGGCTTATGCATGCGGTAAATATCTACAAACCCCCACTCCATAACATCTTTCAGGGCTTTGTGTTCTTCTGGATGATAGCCTATGCTTCCTAACAATTTTTCCGGATCATAAACATCTATCGGTTTTGGAGCCACGTTAAAATCGCCTGTCCATATGAGCGGATCTTTAGGATCAAAATTGTATTCAAAATATTTTCGAAGACGAGCAAACCAGGCTATCTTGTATTTGAACTTTTCTGAACCAGGCTCCTGGCCCTGGGGCACGTAAGTGTTTACAATCGCCAACCCGTCTATCCTGACCATTAGCAGCCTTGGCCCCTCGCTCTCATCACCATCGCCAAAGCCGATACTGATATCGTGCGGCATGATTTTGCTCAGAACGGCAACGCCATTATAGGCTTTCTGGCCTTTAAATGCGCAATGATAACCTGTATCTTCAAAAGGCTTGTGTGGGAAATCATGATCCTGAACCTTGGTCTCCTGGATACAAAGGACATCGGGCGATTCTCTCTCAAGCCATTTAAGGATAATCGGCATACGAGCCCTTATCCCATTTGTATTGAAACTTGCAATCTTCACTACCATCAAAATTGAATTACATGTCTAAATGACAATGTCAATTATTAACGAGCCGTTAGCCAAATAAAAATTCCTTTGAGCGGTCATTAAAAGGCTTTTTGCGAATAAATCCTGGCAAAGGAGAAGATAAACGACTTTGATGTCAATTTTTTCTTGATCAAAGTTGTAATATTAACTAAGTTTATTAATTTGATTGGTTTGACTATTTGGCTACCAACTTAAAGTGGGACAATTTGTAGGGTGGGCATTGCCCACCATCAATGGGCGATCTCTGCAAACTGCATAGATTGGTGGGCAGTGCCCACCCTACTGTAACTCCTTGAGATTATAAGGTGTCCCGCCTTAAGTTGGTAGTCGGACTATTTCAGTTAATGAGAACGATTTCGTAAAAAAATCTTTTGGGAACAAAAATTAAAAAGGGTTAGCAATAAAATGACAGCAGAGAAGGATATCGTACTTATATATTTTGAAGATAAACCACTTACTTTTGCCAGAATAGAAGAAATTTCTCCGGATAATAAAGCGGGCTGGTACCATGTAAAACTCCTTATTCTTCAGGTGCCCCTTCAGACAGCAACATGGATTTTAAGGGATTCTTACATAGACGGTGCAGAGTTTACCATGGGAGAAAAAAAGATACGATTGGAACCGGTTGTTTGCCCGGAAGGTCTTGAAAAGCCGGACGTGTTTGAAGGGAAGCGTAAAGCACCCCAAAAGTCAGACGGTGCAAAAGTAATATCCCTGGCAGATCGAAAGAAAAATTAACTGTTTTTTTTGTGAAAAGCAATGGAGCCTTCAACCAGAATAGTGATCTCGGCCTCCAGAAGGACCGATATTCCAGCCTTTTACATGAAATGGTTTATGGGCCGAATTAAAAAGGGAACATTTGAGGTAATAAATCCATATAACAGACGCGTATCAATAGTACCTGCCACACCGGACAAGGTTCATACCATTGTATTCTGGTCAAAAAATTTTGGACCATTCATAAAGGGAAGATTTGGAGAAAAACTGAAACAGACAGGATACAATCTGTTTTTCAATTTTACCATAAATTCGGATTCCCCATTGCTTGAACCCAATGTGCCGCCTTTAAATGAACGCCTTAATCAGCTTGATTATCTTTGCAGTCATTTTAATCCAGTGAGTATAAACTGGAGATTTGATCCTATATGCTTTTACAAAACAAAAAAAGAAAAATTTAAGCACAATCTTAATGATTTTTCAATTATTGCAAACAAGGCCTCCAGGTGCGGCATCAGAAGATGTATAACAAGTTTCATGGATAATTATTCGAAAATCCAAAAAAGGATCGCGTCAATACCCGGCTTTTCTTTTATCGAACCGCCTCTTGAAAGGAAAAAGGAAATTGTTCTTGAAATGGAAAAGGAGCTTGTCGCAAAAAAAATCAGTCTGCAAACATGCTGTGAAAAAGAGCTGCTGGAGACTCTTCCCGCAGACTCCGGCATCACGAAAAGTTCGTGTATACCAAATGATCTTCTGGTAGAAATATTTGGCGGCGATCTTTCTTTTAAGAAAGACTCAGGCCAGAGGGTAAAGCGTGGATGCGGATGTATGGTCTCTGTTGATATAGGGTCGTACAGCCTCCACCCGTGTTATCATAACTGTCTTTTTTGTTATGCGAATCCATCTCCAGGCAGGGGGCAGGGATGAAAATCGGCTCACAGCCCCTTGACAACATTACAATCCTGGCTCCTCTTGCTGGAATTACCAATCTGCCTTTTCGACTTCTTGCAAAAAAAGCGGGCTGTGCGCTTGTCTGCTCCGAAATGATAAGTGCTAACGGACTTATTCACAAATCAAAAAAGACCCATCAGATGCTTGACAGCCTGCCGGAAGAAAAGCCTCTCTCTGTTCAGATATTTGGCGCTGATCCTTCAATAATGGCGGAAGCAGCGAGAATAGTTGAATCCTCAGGAGCTGATTTACTCGATATCAATTTTGGCTGCTCGGTTAAAAAGGTAATCAAAACAGGAGCCGGTGTTGCCTTAATGAAAGAACCTGAAAAGGCAGAAACGCTCCTTAAGGCTGTCCGAAAATCTGTAAATATTCCACTTACCATAAAAATAAGAGCCGGAGGGGATAAATCGGGAATCCAGGCCTTTAAAATTGCGAAAATTGCTGAAGCATGCGGGGTGGACGCAATTGCCGTGCATCCGCGAACCTCCGCTCAGCGCTTCATGGGGAGGGCAGACTGGTCGATTATATCTGCGGTAAAAAAAATCGTTTCCATACCTGTCATTGGAAACGGAGATATAGTTATGCCGGATGACGCCATTAGAATGCAAAAGGAGACCGGCTGCGATGCCATTATGATAGGAAGAGCGGCTATCGGAAATCCATGGATTTTCTCTCAGGTGCTATCTCTTGCCAGGGGTGATGATATATCTGATGTAGACCCTCTTCATCGCTTTGAGCTTATGATAGAATATATTAAAACATCGGTAAGATGCTTTGGAGAAAAGCGCGCATGCTATATGATGCGCAGCCGTCTTGGCTGGTTTGCAAAAGGATTTCCTTACAGCAGTAAATTTCGAAAGTCCATAAGTCATATTTCATCCGAAATTGAGGCAATAGAACTTATAAAGGCATATATAATTTGATTTCCAGGTCTTATTTCGTGTTTTCGTACTTTCGTGTTTTCGTGATTGATGGAGGAGCGCTATGAATGGATTGCTTTTTATTGATGATGAAGAGGGTGTCCGCCGTTCTATAGTTCGTGCCCTTAAGAGAGAACCATATCAAGTCTATACTGCTGAAAATGGTGAAGAGGGCATAAGATTTATCAAGGAGAACATTACCGATATTTCGACTGTAGTTTCGGACTACAAAATGCCTGGATTGAACGGTCTTGAGACCCTTTCTAATGTCGGTTTCATGAATCCGGAGATAACACGTATAATTTTGACAGGT
>DAOVDN010000180.1 GCA_030669465.1 Desulfobacterales bacterium
TTTTTTAGACTTAAAGCGCCTTCAAAAGGAACCTCTTATTGATCAGGATATCGAAAGAGCAAAGGCTCTTGCCGAGTATCTGGCAGATGTTCACAAAGAAAAAAAGGATGAACCGGACCTTTATATCAGAAAAGTAAGAGAGCTTGTCGGCCACGGGGAATGTATAATGGGGATTATCGACGGATATCCGCGACATTATGAATACTTTTCCGATAATGATTTTTGCGAGATCGAAAAGCAGTGTGTCAAATGGCGCTGGAGGCTCAAAGAATATACCCATCGCCTCTGCCGTGAACATGGGGATTTTCATCCATGGAATATAAAATTTCGGAAAGGAACGGATTTTTCTACCTTTGATCGAAGCCGTGGAGAATACGGAGAAGCAGCCGACGATGTAGCAGGAATGAGCATCAATTATATTCTCTATTCTCTCTTAAAATATGGTAAACTGGATGGTTCGTATAAAAAATTGCATGACACTTATATGACAACCTATCTTGACAGGACAGGGGATCAGGAAATTTTCAAAATTATTCAACCATTCTATGCGTTTCGCGGCCTGGTAATCGCCTCTCCGGAATGGTATCCGAATCATCCGAAGGATATACGAAGAAAGCTTTTTAACTTTATCAGGAATATCCTTGCAACAGAGAGGATGGAAATAGATGAAATCAACCGGTACCTTGAATAAAGGATGGGCGGTCTGGTTCACAGGGCTTCCCGGTTCCGGAAAAAGCAAGATCTCAAAGATTGTTTGCGAGATGTTAACAGATAATGGCATAACATGCGAACGGGTTGAGATGGATGCTATACGAAAACTGTATGTTCAGGATCCTGAATATACAGATAAAGAACGTGATTTTGTTTATGAAAAGTTAGTCGATTTTGCAGCAGAATGCGTGCAAAACGGAACCAATGTAGTCATAGATGCAACCGCTCACAAACTGTTGTACCGGGAAATGGCGAGAAAAAAGATCAAACGGTTTATAGAAGTGATGGTCAAATGTCCTCTTTCAATCTGTATTGAAAGGGAATCTAAACGCGAGAGAGGTCTGGTGACGGCACAAATGTATAGGAAGGCGCTGGAACGAAAAGAAAAAGGCACTCAGTTTGAAGATCTGGGAGCCGTAATCGGAGTGGATGTTCCGGACGAAGAGAACCCTGACGCTGAAATTATTGTGGACAACAGCAGAGGGACGGCTATGGATAATGCCCGGAAAGTTAAAGCGGAAATTAGACGATTTATTGATCAATGGGCTTTATGATTATAGAAAAAACGGATGCCAGGGACTTCCTTTTTTGACAGGATACACAGGATGATCAGGATATAAAACCTGCCGGCAGGCAGGAAAGTAAAGAAATAACGAAAGTCATAAGCGATGTATCAAAGCGAGTTTGATCTGTCGGTAGTTTGCAATGGGAATTGTTGGTTGGCAAAGCTCAATGAAGCGCCAGTAGTGATATCATAAACTGGAAAAGGAACTTTCCGTGAATCTGGAAGAAATTATTGATGCGATACGATATGATAGAATACGAATTACAGACCATGCTGACGAAGAAGCACAAGCCGACCACTTGTCTTTTGACGAGATCTTCATGAGTGTTTTTCAAGGTGAGATCATTGAGGATTATCCGGATGATAAACCCTATCCCAGTTGCCTGGTTTATGGCGAAACTTTCAACAAAGTCCCAGTGCATAGCGTTTGGGCATATAATCAGGATAACCGGTGGGCCGTTCTGATTACTGTATATCGCCCCGATCCAAGGCACTGGAGCAATTGGCGAACGAGGAGACCAAAAGATGCTACCCTTTGATAAATGCCCCGGATGCGGTGGAGAAATGATCGAAAAAGAAGTTGAAAAACTTCTTCGTGGTGGAATGCACACAGCAGTATTGACCGTGCATGCAGAAGTCTGCCTGCATTGCGGTGAACGTCTTTATTCGAAGGAGACTATTAGCCGGTTTGAACAAATTCGCTCCAAACTTCTGCATCAAGATTTGGCTGATTTTCAACCACTAGGCCAATCATTGCAAGTTCCGAGCGAACACTCCAACACGCGATGTTAATCGGGTAGTCAAAGGATTTTTTCCTTCTCCAACTCCAACCCACAATAAGCTGGCATGCACGGTGTGTTCGCACCTGTCTGCTGTCCTAGGACAGGCGGGCGCAGACAGATCGGTTCATAGTTTTGCCGCCGGGTTGCCGCTCCTTTCAGTCGCTCTCGCCTCAGGCTTGCTTTTAGCAAAGCTCCAGCCCTTCAGATATTACCTCACGATTCCGCCCTTGCCTTCGGTTAACACTTTTGCTAATATATTAAAATATTAACAGAGTTCTTTAGACTGGGCGAATAACGTAAGGGCAGTTTCTGGAAATCAAAAAGTTCAGCCCAAAATTGGCGCCATGCCTTATAAAATAACAACATGTTAAATTGTTACAATTTAGCCTTTTGAAAAAGAGTCTGACAGGATAACAGGATAGACAAGATTTTACCTGCCTGTGCGTAGCACGCAAACAGGTTTAAAGTGCACAAACAAAGTTAACTCTCATTGTAGCTATCCAGTAAATCATAAAAAATCATAACCCTGGCTCAGACCTGACTTGAAAGGGTTTGAATTTAATAACTTCTGCCTCTGAAATATTACAGTACCAACAGCGTATCTCAGGTAAGTCGCACCAGGGCGGGCCTGAGCAAGGTGTACAAATGAAATACAAAAGATTGACTAAAAATCATCGGTTGTGCATGTAGAGTTTACAACCGAATGTGTTATGGTTTTTAGGTTTAATTATTAATTTTGGTGAACGCAAAGTAAGA
>DAOVDN010000022.1 GCA_030669465.1 Desulfobacterales bacterium
ACGGTGTCTATCAGCAATATGTTGAAGAAGTCGGGTCGATGAACATATTTTTTGTCATAGATGATGAACTCGTCACTCCAATGTTAAACGGAAGCATTCTTCCCGGTATTACCAGAGATTCTGTAATCGCTCTTGCAAAAATGTGGGATTTAAAAGTCACAGAGCGGGAAATCAGCATAGACGAGGTCATTGATACTCACTCTTCCGAAAAACTTCAAGAAATTTTCGGATCCGGAACCGCTGCTGTTATTTCACCTGTTGGAGAGCTTAAGTATGGCGATAAAGTTATAACTATAAATGACGGCAGGGTGGGCCCCATGGCCAATAAGTTCTTCAAGGCCATAACAGACATCCAGTATGGCAGAGCGGAAGATACTATGGGATGGATTGAACAGGTATAGATTTTTATGGAGCTTGATGTGAAAAATTTAGCTATGTCAAAATATCTGCCGGAATTTATCTCAAAGATGGAAAAAGAAAAGCTTCCGCGCGTTGTCATCGATACATTTGCCTATTATTATAAAAAGGTGATCGCAGGCGAAAGAGGCCTTCTGCTTGACAGAGATATCAGGTGTGTTGGTCAAACTCAAATTGAAGATGCAAAGAACATAAATGAATATGCCGATGCCGGAAGAAGAGCATACAAAGATTCTGTCCGGATAGTATTAAACGGCGGCCTTGGCACGACCATGGGCCTTGCAAAGCCAAAGTCCCTTCTTAGGGTAAAAAACGGCAAAACCTTCCTTGAGATAATATTAGAGCAAGTAGAAAGGTCTAAGGTAAAACTGTTGTTTATGAACAGCTTCAGCACGCATAAAGAGACCTGCGCTGCCCTAAAAAGAATAAATCCCTCCCGCTTTCCTATGCTGTTCCTTCAGCATAAGTTTCCCAAGATACTTTGCGATGGGTTTGTTCCCGCGACCTGGCCAAAAAATCCGGATCTGGAATGGAACCCTCCGGGACATGGCGATGTATATACAGCTCTTTATACATCCGGAATGCTGCAAGATCTTATTAATGAGGGTATAACATATGCTTTTATATCCAATTCGGATAATTTGGGAGCTACGATGGATGAGTCGCTCCTTGGCTACTTTTCTGAAAACAGATTTCCGTTTATGATGGAAGTCGCGGAAAGAACACCGATAGATTTAAAGGGAGGGCATCTGGCCAGGCATAAGAACGGCCGTCTGATTCTTCGCGAAGCAGCACAATGCCCCAAAGATGAACTGAATATTTTTAGAGATACTAGTTGCTACAGATTTTTCAACACAAATAACATCTGGATCAACCTGAAATTTTTAAAGGATATTATTGAAAAACATGGAATGGTCCGCCTTCCGATGATCCTGAACCCAAAAACTTTAGATCCAAGGGATGAATCCAGCCCTTCTGTATACCAGATCGAAACCGCAATGGGAGCAGCTATATCTATTTTTGAAGAAGCAGCAGCGATTAAAGTTTCCAGATCCCGTTTTTTTCCTGTTAAAAATTGTAATGATCTTTTGGCGGTTCGATCTGACTGCTTTGTTTTCACAAAGGGAAAAAGACTGATTTCAAATCCGGATAGAAGATTGGGCGTGATAAACATAAAACTTGATCCAAGATATTATGCGAAAATAGACTTTTTTAATGAAAGATTTATAAACGGCATCCCTTCTCTGATTGATTGCGAGTCTCTATCTATAGAAGGAGATGTGCTTTTTGAAAGAAATATTACAATTAAGGGTAAGGTTCTAATAAAAAACGCCGGTAAATCCCAGGCTGTTATAAAAGAAGGGGCGGTTATAGAGAGTGACGTGGTTCTGTGAAGAGAGGTAATGGCTCATAGCTGATAGCTAATTCTAAGCTATGTTACTCGTTACTTCGTTACTGGTTGCGGCTGCCAAATTAAAGCGGGACAATTTCGAACTTTTTGTTCTTGATTATCATAAAACTTCAATTGTGCATTGATATAACATATCTATGTAGGGTGCATTCTATGCACCACCATGGTGCATAGAATGCACCCTACATAATTTATTGAAATTACAAAGTGTCCCGCCTGATAAATCTATCTGTTTGACATCAAATGGTTGGTGTTTATGTTTTATAACATCTAAAAAACACACTTAACCATAGATAAAAACAGGGTAACTATTCAGCCACTAAGGCACAAAGGCACGAAGTGAATAATAATCTGATTTTAAAACACCTGTCTGAAGAAGGAAATCGCATAGCAAGAACAATAGTTAATGCAGCATATAGGAGAAAAAATAATTTTATGATCCTGGTGCCTTGGTGTCTTTGTGGCAAGGTAGTTGAGTAGTTACAAAACAGGAGGCATTTATGCGTTTTGATAAATTTACCATAAAATCACAGGAACTCATTCAAAATGCTCAGACCCTGGCATCACGGCATAATAACCAGCAAATTGAGCCGGAACATCTGCTCTGTTCCATGCTGACTGAAGAGCAAGGGATAGCCGGAGCCATGCTGAGCAAGCTGGGCGTTTCACCAGACGATGTTGCCCGGGATTTGGAACTTGCGATTGATAAGCTTCCAAAGATAAGCGGGGTGAGCGATATTTATATCTCTCAGAGGACCAAAAGTGTTCTTGATGTCGCTTTTGCTGAAGCTGCCAAAATGAAGGATCAATATGTAAGCATAGAACACATCCTTTTGGCTATTTCAGACGAGAAAGAAGGTAGAGCAGTAAAGATTCTCAGCGGTTATGGAATAAAAAGGGACTCGATCCTGAAAGTTCTCAAAGAGATTCGTGGCTCCCAACGCATAACAGACCAGAGCCCTGAAGAGAAATACCAGGCGCTTGATAAATTCAGTCGCGACCTGACCGATCTTGCCCGCCTTGGCAAGCTCGACCCTGTCATCGGACGGGATAATGAAATCAGGCGTATTGTTCAGGTGCTTTCAAGACGGACCAAGAATAATCCGGTTATTATAGGCGAGCCGGGTGTCGGAAAGACTGCGATTGTTGAAGGCCTTGCCCAGCGCATTGTAGAGGGCGATATTCCGGAAACCCTTAAAAACAGGCGGCTCGTTGCACTGGATATGGGAGCGCTCATTGCAGGCGCAAAGTACAGGGGCGAATTTGAAGATCGCTTGAAAGCGGTTTTAAAAGAGGTGGAACGCGCAGAAGGAGAGATAATCCTTTTCATAGATGAGCTGCACACCATGGTTGGAGCCGGTGCAAGCGAAGGAGCAATGGATGCTTCCAACATGTTAAAGCCGGCGCTTGCCAAAGGAACATTGCGGTGCGTTGGCGCTACCACATTAAATGAATACAGGAAATATATTGAAAAAGATGCCGCCCTGGAAAGACGGTTTCAGCCTGTAATGGTGCTCGAACCGACCGTGGATGATACCATTTCTATACTTCGGGGTCTTAAGGAAAAGTACGAAGTCCATCATGGTGTAAGAATAAAAGATTCGGCAATCGTTGCCGCTGCAACGCTTTCAAATCGTTATATTTCCGACCGCTTCCTTCCCGACAAGGCTATTGATCTGATAGATGAGAGCGCTTCCATGCTAAGGATCGAAATAGACAGCATGCCTGTAGAAATAGATGAAATCCAGCGCAAGATAACAAGATCTGAAATCGAACGGGAAGCTTTGAAAAAAGAATCTGATCAAGCATCAAAAGAGCGTCTCGCAAAACTCGAAGAAGAACTTGGAGTTATGAAGGATGAGATGCATAAGATGAAGGCGCACTGGCAGAATGAAAAAGATATGATTCAGGCCATAGGAAAGATCAAGGAAGAGATTGAAAGGCTTGGGATTGAAGAACAGCAGGCTGAAAGGGAAGGAGATCTGGCAAAGGTCGCGGAAATCAGATACGGAAAGGCAGCAGATCTTAAAAAACGTTTTGAGGAAGCCAAAAAGAAACTTTCGCAGCTCCGAAAAGAGAGCAAAATGCTCAAAGAAGAAGTGGACGAGGAGGATATTGCCGAGGTAGTATTCAGGTGGACCGGTATTCCTGTCAGCAAGATGCTCGAAGGCGAAAAAGAAAAACTGGTGCATATGGAGGATCGCATCGGGCAAAGAGTTATCGGACAGGATGAGGCACTCCTGGCTGTCTCAAATGCCGTCCGCCGCGCTCGTTCCGGCTTGCAGGATCCAGACCGTCCTGTTGGATCATTCATTTTCATGGGGCCGACAGGTGTAGGCAAGACTGAGCTCGCCAAGGCACTGGCGGAGTTTATTTTTGACAGCGAACAGGCAATGGTAAGAATTGATATGTCTGAATATATGGAGAAACATGCTGTTTCAAGACTTATAGGGGCGCCTCCGGGTTACGTGGGGTACGAAGAGGGCGGATACCTTACAGAGGCAGTACGAAGGCGGCCTTATTCCGTTGTGCTGTTTGACGAAATCGAAAAAGCTCACCCAGAGGTCTTTAATATACTGCTTCAGATTCTTGATGATGGCCGCATGACGGACGGCCACGGAAGGACTGTTGATTTTAAGAATACAATTATTATAATGACATCAAATGTCGGCAGCCAATGGATACAGGAACTTGGGGTATACGACCGTAAAAAGATGGAGGCCAGGGTAACGGAAGCCCTTCACGCAAATTTCAAGCCTGAATTCTTGAACAGGATAGATGACATTATAATTTTCCATAACCTTACATCCGAACAGATCGGTAAGATTGTGAAAATTCAACTCAAAAGGCTAAGACAGAGGCTTGCCGAAAGGAAGATCGATCTTGTTCTTTCGGACAGTGCAATGTCATTGCTCGCTAAAAAGGGATATGATCCAACATTTGGTGCACGCCCTTTAAAGCGTGCAATTCAAAAGTATATTAAAAATCCGCTGGCCATGGAGATCCTTAAGGGAAAGATTCCGGAAGGTGGCAGCATAAGAGCTGACGTTAAAGATGATCAGATTGTTTTTAAAAAAACACCTAACACCTTACCTTAACACATTTGGGGCTTGGTTCTAACTTCATTGTTGATTGTTGATTGTTGATTGTTGATTGTTGATTTAGAGACGACCTTCAATCATCAATCATCAATCATCAATCATCAATCATCAATCCAGGGATCATCAATTTTTTTTGCAACATAGGATGGTGGCCGAAGTTAAAACCATGCCTCCACATTCATAAACATATGACACTTTCCGCATCTGAAAGATTACGCCGTTTCTATGATCAATTTTCAGGCGATGATAATGTTCTGATTGTAATTGACGCCGACCCTGATGCTATTTCAAGCGCCATGGCTGTAAAAAGGCTGCTGTGGCGTAAAGTAGCAAGTGTAACCATATCCAATATTAATATCATCAAACGTCCGGACAATATAGCAATGGTGCGGCTTTTGGGGGTCAGTCTCATCTATATTGAAGAAATAGATGAAAAACAATTTAACCGTTTTGTAATAGTCGATTCCCAGCCGGATCATCATGAAATCTTTGCAAAATTTAAGTTTGATGTAATTATAGACCATCATCCTGAAACCGGCGCCAAAGCCCCCTTTCTGGACATCCGCCCTAAATATGGCGCTAATGCCAGCATAATGACCGAATACTTAAGAGCAGCCAGAATAAAACCATCTATTAAACTGGCTACCGGTCTGTTTCATGCCATAAAAAGAGATACAAGCAACTTTGAAAGAGAGACGTTAATTGAAGACGCCAGAGCATTTCAGTTTCTTTTTCGTTATGCTAATATTCACATTGTAAGAAAGATCGAGCAGACTGATCTAAAGCTCGATTTCCTTAAATATTTCAAAGGCGCTCTCCAGAACATGAGAAAGCGCAAAAACAGGGTGTTTGTTCATCTTGGTATAGTTGTGAATCCTGACGTATGCGTACTTATAGCCGATTTTTTCATGAGGGTAAACTCTATTAATTGGAGCATTGTTTCCGGTTTATATGAAAATAAGCTAATCCTTGTTTTCAGAAACGACGGGCTCTGCAAGAATGCCGGCAAGGTAGCAAAAGAGAGCTTTGGCAATATTGGTTCTGCGGGCGGCCACAAAAGCATGGCTCGCGCTGAGATTTCAGTTGAAGCTTTAAAGAAGATTGTAAACTATAAGGATGATAAAAAACTGTTAAGGTGGATTATAAATCAGATTGAAAAGAGAGCCGGAAAGAAATAACAAAAAAAATTATCAGATGGCTTCTGAAAATATTGAAATATCCGTGACTATACTCGGTTCAGGCACATGTGTTCCTTTGCTCAGGCGAAGTTCTTGTTCTGTGCTAATGGAAACAGGCGGCGCAAAACTGCTGTTTGATTGCGGGCCAGGCACCATGAGGAGACTTCTTGAAGCCGGAAAAACGATTTTCGATATTTCTTTTATTTTTTTCAGCCACTTTCATCCTGATCATACAGGTGAACTGGTCACATTTTTGTTTGCCACAAAGTACCCTGATCTGAATCAACGGCAAACCCCTCTTACAATTGTGGCGGGAAGGGGCTTTTTAGAGTTTTATAACGGACTGAAGAGGGTCTACGGCAGTTGGATAGAACTGGCTCCCGATATTTTAAATATTATTGAGCTTGACAATAAAGCTCGTGATATTTGCAAATTCGATGACTTTACCGTAGAATCACTTCCTGTTGAGCACAATGTTGAGAGTTTAGCTTATCGAATAAACAGTTCCGGGGGAAAATCGGTTGTCTATTCAGGCGATACCGATTTTTCCAATAACCTTGTTGTTTTGGCAAAGGATGCAGATCTTTTTATTTGCGAATCCGCTTTTCCTGATGAATTGAGGGTAAAAGGGCATCTGACTCCGTCTCTGGCAGGCGAAATTGCAACACGAGCAAATGTTCGCAAGCTGGTCCTTACTCACTTTTATCCTGAATGCGATGAAGTAGACATTGAGAAGCAGTGTCGCAAAACCTATGCAGGCCCGCTTGTTCTTGCAGAAGATCTTATGAAGTTGCAATTAAAGGATACCAATTAAATTATGAGATATTATCCGGTCAACCTTGATATAAAGAATCGAAACTGTTTGGTGGTGGGCGGTGGCTCTGTGGGCACACGTAAGGTCATGACACTTCTGAAGTGTGGCGCAACCGTTACGGTTGTCAGCCCTGTTGTTACCGAACAACTGCTCAAACTTGCCGATAACGTGTCTCTAATATTGAAAAAACGGCCTTACCGGACTTCTGATCTTGACGGGATGTTCCTTGTTATCGGTGCAACAGACAATGAAAATTTGAATCAGCAGATCAGCACGGATGCAAACCGCTTAAATAAGCTGTGCAATATAGCTGATCGTCCAAAGGTATGCAATTTTATTCTCCCGTCTATTGTAAACAGGGGGGATTTGGTGATAGCTATTTCCACTTCAGGAAAAAGTCCTGCTTTTGCAAAAAGATTGCGAAAACACTTTGAAAAAGAATTCGGAGAAGAACATGCAGAGCTTCTCCGGTTAATGGGAGCCATACGCAAAAAACTTTTAAGCAAAAAACACGAGCCGGAGGCCCATAAGCATCTTTTTGAACAACTGTTAGACACCAAGATCATTGAAATGATCAGGGATCGCAAAAAGGATGATATAAACTCCCTGCTTTGTAAGATTTTTGGCAAAGGGTATGATTTCGAATCATTGATGAGAAGAAGCGGTTGAAGGTGTAATCAATGGAAATTGTGATTATAATTACCATTTTATTTTACATGATGAGCACGGCAGGATACTTTGCGTATCTTTTTTTGCAGAAAAACTACCTGAATAGAGTTGGATACTATCTGCTGATAGGGGGTTTTTTGTGCAATTCAATAGCCATTGTTTATGGGTTTGTTAAATCAGGGCACATCCCTGTTCACAATCTTTATGAAACCCTTATTGTAGTGGGATGGTCCATAGCCGGTGTTTTCATTATATTCCAATATAAGTTCAACCTGAAGATTTTTGGTATATACGCTGCTCCACTTGCTACCCTTGCCATGTTATTTGCATCCCGACTGTCGTGCGAGCCCGCACAGGTCAAAAACATTGTTAACAGCTTCTGGCTTATCTTTCATATAATTGCAATTTTTGTAGGCGAGGCGTCTTTGGCCCTGGCCGGTGGATTGGGAATTATGTATCTTGTCCAGGAGAACGCCATAAAAAGTAAAAATCGCGGCTTTTTTTTCAGGCGTCTGCCTTCGTTGCAACTGCTTGATACTACAGGGTATTCCTGTATAGTGGTTGGTTTTACCATGTTAACCATAGGTCTTGTTACCGGTCTTGTTTATGCCAAATTGGTCTGGGGTAGATTCTGGAGCTGGGATCCAAAAGAGGTCTGGGCCGGGATAACATGGCTTTTGTATGCAGCCCTGCTTCATGAGCGACTTGCCGTAGGATGGCGTGGACGGAAAGCAGCGATCATGGCTATAATTGGATTTGCAGTTATCTTGTTTACTTTTTTTGGAGTTAACTTTCTTTTAGAGGGACATCATGAAGAATTTACCAGATGGTAAGGGACAAAGCGTGGCATAGTTCTAACTTCGGACACTATCCTATGTTACAAAAAAAATTGATGATTGATGATTGTCGATTGATGATTGATGGAATCGCTTCGCTCTGTTTTTTATTATAAAATTAATAGGATACCTTCAATCATCGTAACATCTCAATAAGTTGTGGTAAATTACATGGCGAGTCCTAAGTATTTATTGAGAAGTTACCAATCGACAATCAACAATCAACAATCAACAATCCGTGGATCATCAATCGACAATCTTCAATCTTCAATCGAATAGGGTTATGCTTGATATAGTATTATTGGGAATGAATCATAAAACAGCGCCTGTAGAACTGAGAGAGCGCCTTGCCTTTTCAAAAGATGAAACCGCTGCTGCCCTGGAAGCCCTGCAAAAATCTCCGGCTATCAGTGAGGTCGTTATTATCTCTACGTGTAACCGTGTAGAAGCGTTACTGGCAACTAAAAGCAGGTCTAATGCAGTGGATGCCGTTAAAACATTTATTTCCGAATTCAAGAAGCTGCCGGTTGCTCAATTTGAAGAGGCTCTTTATGTACACAATGGTGAAGAGGCAGTGAGGCATGTTTTCAGGGTTGCATCAAGCCTGGATTCGATGATGGTTGGAGAGCCACAGATATTGGGTCAGATGAAAGAGGCCTATCTTGCAGCCACCCTAAAAAAGACATCCGGTGTTATTCTGAACAGGCTGCTGCATAAAACCTTTTTTGTGGCAAAACGTGTTCGAACCGAAACAGGAATCGGAGATCATGCTGTATCAATAAGCTATGCGGCAATTGAACTCGGACGGAAGATATTCGGCAGTCTTGAAGGAAAAAAAGTGCTTCTTATTGGAGCAGGCGAAATGGCCGAGCTTGCGGTGGAACATCTGATTAGAAACAGAGTCGGAGATATTTTTGTTGCAAACAGGACCTTTGAACGCGGTGTTGAGCTTGCCAAAAATTTCAATGGAAAAGCTATCAGGATTGAAGAAATTGCAGAGTGTTTAAAAATTGTGGATATTATCATCAGCTCAACAGGTTCGCCGAATTTCATTATCGTGCGTGATCAAGTAAAGGGTATTATGCGCAGCAGGCGAAACCGGCCAATTTTCTTTATAGATATTGCTGTTCCCCGTGATATTGATCCGAAAATAAACCGGCTTACGAATTCATATGTCTATGACATAGACGATTTAAAAGGGATAATTGATGAAAACATCGAAGATCGCGACAGGGAATCTATCAAAGGGGAAAGAATCGTTGATGAGGCTGTAATTCGCTTCCGGCAGTGGTATGAAAGTCTGGATGTTGTCCCTACTATTGTTGCTTTAAGGAACAAAATAGATACTATCGCGGAAGCGGAGGTCAAAAAAACTCTGCAATCTTTAAATCACCTTTCAGATAATGATCGTCAGGCCATTTGCAGGATGACAAATGCGGTTGTAAACAAAATTTTGCACAACCCGACTCTTTTTTTAAAAAGCAGCGGATGTCACGGGAACAATTCCATTTACATTGATATAACCCGAAAACTTTTTAAACTTAATGAGGATGAGTAACCAGTAAATTGAAGATTGAAGATTGAAGATTGAAGATTGCCTGATGACTAATATCCAGCAATGAGAAGCTGAAAGCTCAAAGCTGAAAGCTAACAACCAG
>DAOVDN010000153.1 GCA_030669465.1 Desulfobacterales bacterium
GGAGATCCAAAGCAAACTCTGCTTGCCGCACTAAAAAACTTCGACTTAAAATCATTTGACAGGATCGCTGCAACAGGGAGAAGGTTCTGCAAATTTGTAAACCTTTCATCCATACCTGAACCCGAAGCTGTTGAATTAGCATATAAGTTTGTCAAACCCGATGACATCTCATGCCCGGCAATTGTCTCCGCAGGCGGAGAGACATTTATGGTATATGTTTTAAACAGACTGGGACAAATATCAAATGTGGTGACAGGCAATAAGTGTGCATCAGGAACCGGTGAATTTCTCCTTCAACAGCTTCGCAGAATGAATGTATCGATAGAAGAGGCGGCCCAGTGGGCTGCTTCAGAAAATCCATATCATGTATCAGGCAGATGTTCTGTCTTCTGCAAGTCAGACTGCACTCATGCAACGAATAAAGGTATCCCGAAATCCAAGGTAACTGCCGGCCTCTGTAAAATGATGTCGAATAAAATCCTGGAGCTTCTGAAAAAGATTGAAAGACAAAATATCATGATCACAGGCGGAACAGCGCGGAACAGGATGATGATTGAATATCTGAGTAAGGAGCTTCCAAATCTTATAGTTCCGAAGGAAGCGCCATATTTTGAAGCCATGGGGGCCGCACTATGGGCGCTTAACAATGAAACCGCCCCTTTTTCCGGAATAGCAAATCTTTTTAAGGAAGAAATTACATCATTTGATACACTTTCTCCACTCCTCAATTTCAAGGACATGGTAGAATTCAAAACAATTGACATGGGAAATATAAAACCGGGTGATGTTTGCATACTGGGCCTGGACGTGGGTTCTACCACCACCAAGGCTGTTCTTCTGCGAAAAAAAGACAACTCAATGCTTGCATCTGTATATCTGCGTACAAATGGCGACCCTGTAAGCGCTTCCCGTAATTGTTATCGAAATATTCTAGACCAGATAAAAGAAAGGGTTGATCCTGATGGAATATCAATTGTAGGGCTGGGTATCTGCGGTTCCGGCCGTCAAATAGCGGGTCTTCATGCCTTAACTGAAGGTGTAATCAATGAAATAATTGCACATGCAACTGCTGCAGTATATTTTGATTGCAAGGTAGATACCATATTTGAAATCGGAGGACAGGATGCCAAATACACTTATATAACAAACGCTGTGCCCTCTGATTATGCAATGAACGAAGCATGTTCGGCCGGAACAGGGTCTTTCCTTGAAGAATCTGCATATGAAACCCTGGGCGTAAAAATGGAAGATATTGCAGATATCGCACTTAAAGGAAAAAATCCGCCGAATTTTAATGATCAGTGCGCTGCATTTATTGCCTCTGATATAAAAAATGCCATTCACGAAGGAGTAAAGCACGAAGATATTGTCGCCGGGCTGGTTTATTCCATCTGCATGAATTATTCAAACAGAGTAAAAGGCAACAAACAGGTTGGGGAAAAAGTCTTTATGCAGGGAGGAGTCTGCTACAACAAAGCAATTCCGTTTGCCATGGCCGCACTCGTGGGCAAGCCAATAATCGTTCCGCCTGAACCCGGCCTTATGGGGGCTTTCGGCGTTGCCCTTGAGGTTAAAAAAAGAATTGAAACAGGATTAATGGCGGAGAAGTACTTTAACATTAAGACACTTGCAGATAGAGAGGTAACGTACGGAAAATCTTTCATTTGCAGAGGCGGCAAGGAAAAATGCGATCGGCGCTGCGAAATAGCAATGATCGGGCTTGAAGGCAAGAAATATCCATTTGGAGGAGCATGCAACAGGTATTACAACTTACGGCAAAAAATAAAATACAATGTAGAAAAGCTGGATCTGGTGCGGGTCAGACAGAAACTGATCTTTGAAAAGTACGGCGCAAAACTGCCTGAGGAAAGCGGAAAAAAGCGCAGGGGAAGAATCGGAATAAACAGAAGTTTTATGGTCAACACCTTTTATCCTCTTTACTCCACTTTTTTTACCGAACTGGGCTTCGAGCCTGTAATGCCGAATTCAACTTCAAAGCAAGGAATGGATCAGAAAAACACAGCGTTCTGCTTCCCCGCTGAACTGTCTCATGGCTTTTTTTACTCCCTGATTACTATGGAAAATCCTCCTGATTTCATATTCCTGCCTCATTTCAAAGCGGTTCATGTTCCAAATGGTCATTCAAGCTCGCAGGTCTGTCCCTTTGTTCAGGGTGAAACATATTATCTTCAGGTAACATTTAGTAAAAAACTCGAAGAGCTTAAAAGAAAAGGGACAAAACTGCTTTCTCCCCTTATAAATTTAACAAAAGGTCTGGAAAACGCCGGACCCCCCCTAATTGAAACCGCGAGAAAGATGGGAATCAGCCGGAAGGAGGCTGACAAGGCTTTCAAGAAGGCCCTGCGACAACAGATTGAATGCATGAATGAAATGAAGGATATTGGCAAAAAGGTGCTTAAAGAACTTGAATCTGAACCGGAAAAAACGGGGATTGTTATATTTGCCAGACCATACAATGGCTTTGTTAAAGAAGCTCACATGGGCATTCCCAGCAAACTGGCATCAAGGGGTGTTCTCGTAATACCTTTTGATTTTCTTCCTTTTGATAATGAAAAGACAAAGCGCCATATGTACTGGGGAATGGGGCAAGTAATTCTCAAAGCCGGCAGACTAGTAAAAAGGCATCCTCAACTGTTCGGCGTTTATATTACCAACTTTTCATGCGGCCCTGATTCGTTTATAGTTGGATATTTCAGGAATTACATGGGTCGAAAACCCTCTCTAACTCTTGAACTCGACAGCCATACTGCAGATGCAGGCCTTGAAACAAGAATAGAAGCTTTTCTTGATATAGTATCAGCATACAGGCAGCTTATGGCAAATAAAATGATTCCACTAAAGAAAAGCTCCTTTACCCAAGCCAGCCTCATAATTGAAGACGGTGTTGCAAAAGTAGTAACATCTTCCGGCAAAAAAATCCCGCTGACTGACCCGCGTGTAACTCTTTTAATACCTTCTATGGGCAAAATAGCCTCTGAATCGTTTGCCGCTGTATTTCGCGGAAAAGGTATTAAAGCAATAGCCCATCCTCCATCTGATGAATCTATACTTAAACTTGGCCGTGCAAATACGTCCTGCAAAGAATGCCTGCCGCTTATACTAACTACAGGAACTCTGCTCAATTATATCCGCAACAAAAAGCGGACTGACGAGATTCTTGTATACTTTATGCCTACAGGTTCCGGGCCGTGTCGGTTCGGCCAGTACTACATATTTATGGAAGATCTGGTAAAAAGGCTTGAACTTCCTGATGTCGCTATGCTTTCGTTATCTTCAGAGAACGCATATGCTGGTTTGGGCAGCAATTTTCAGCTTCACGCGTGGAGTGCTGTAATCGTATCTGATGTAATGGAAGATATCAGATCCATGATGCTGGCTAATGCGGCAGACACGAAAGTAGCTATTAAAATATTCAATGAGGAGTGGCAACAGATATTGGCAAAATTGGAAACAGGAGACTTCTCTGAGCTTGAAAAGCAACTTTCCATAACTGCTAAACGCTTCAGCCATGTCCCATTAAAGCGGCCCGTAGAAGAAGTGCCAACTATCTCGCTTTCAGGTGAAATATTTGTCAGAAGAGATGATATTTCTCGTCAATATTTGACTGAACGCCTTGCAAAAGAAGGGTTTGCATCGATATGTACGCCGGTGGCGGAGTGGATTTTATATGCTGACTACATTCTGAAAAATAATTATTCAGACCACAAAATGTCTAAATTGGAAAAGCTGGAGTTCATGATCAAAAAGAAATTCATGTCAAAATATGAAAGGCGTATCAAAACAATACTGTCGCGTTCAAGGCTTGTTCACGCAGAGCCGCTCGATATGAAATCAATAATTAACAGCGCCTCGCCTTATATTTCTCCATATTTGGCCGGTGAAGCCATTCTGACGGTGGGCGGCGCTCTCAGCGAAATTGCATCCCATGTCTGTGGAGTAA
>DAOVDN010000174.1 GCA_030669465.1 Desulfobacterales bacterium
TTTTTGGTGGGCAGTGCCAACCCGACGAGTTGTGAGGATTAAAGAAACTCCTTGACAGTGGATTGTGTTTCTATAATACTGACCTTAACTTTCCACCAACGCGAACATATACGATGTCAGATAAAGATACAAAAGATATTACCCTCGATATTCTCATCAGCATCCGTGATGAGATCAGACAGCTAAGAGCCGATACAAACGAACGCTTTGCCCAGATGGACAAGCGCTTTGCCCAGATGGACAGGCGCTTTGAGCATATTGAAACAGATATCGCTGAGATGAAGATCGACATGAAGACAATAGTAACCCGATTTGACCGGGATTATCTTTTGCTTGCCTCTGAAACGGAAGACATAAAAAGACGTTTGAGTGTTTGCGAAAGAAAGTTAAATGTCTATCCTTCAGCATAACAACCTATCAAGTATCTTGATAGCCTGTAGAGTGGGCACCGCCCACCGACAACGATAATGCCTTCTTTCCCCTTAGACATACTGAACCTCTTGTAGAATTCGTCTGCCTATGTAAGGGAGCAGGGGGACAAGTATATCTATATCACTATTTTTATCCTGTTCCCCCCTGACATAGGAGCCAAATATTCATAGCTTTCTTAGTCCGTATTTTTCTTTTAGTTCTTTTTTATTGTTTTGTATTATTTTTTCTATATCTTTGACTGTTTTCATTTCTTATGCCCTACTTTTTCGGTTTTCCCTAATAATCAAAGGGGTCTCAAAGAAGTAAGTAGTCAGGGTTTGTATAGCGCATTCCTTAATTTTAGGCACTTTAATATACTTTAGGCACTTGTAACTTTAATATATACCAACCTCCCCAAATGGATTATCTGTTCCCTTTCTAAAAAGCAAAAAGCGATTTCCTTTGGCCTGCTGGGTGTCAAATCGAATCCCCTGCCGCTTTAATCCCCTGAAGAGTTCCCGTTTGAAATCAAATTTCTTCCCCTGGTAGTTCACGTCGAGCTGAAAATTTCCCGGTGACTCATTTCGAACGTTCTTATCCTTAAAACCGGACATCTGTTCAATAACGTCAACAATGGCATATGTTTCATCTTCGGAAAAGTTTCTAAACCACACATCAAAACGGGTCCCTGCATGTACCGCTCGCTCATAATAAGCCAGGGTATCTCCAATAAGGGCATCAGCTATGGCTTTTCCCAATTTATCCGCTGCATTTGCGGCCTGCATATTATCATAGTAGTCTCCGGACATTTTCATGGTTTTGACATACAGGTCACCGGATTTTTGGGCGATCAGATCTGCAGTGGCCGGAGCCACGGCACGCAAGGCAATTTCTACAACAATGCCGCCAAAGTACTTGCTTTGCCCGCCAACCTTCCTGGCAGCATGCACATCATACACCAGAAGCAGATCCGCCTTGTACTTGAGAGCCAGAGCAGAAAGATCATCCATATCTACATCGATACGGCCTGCCTGTTCAATCTCGTTGTAAACATCATTAATAAACATCCGGTCCAAAACGACAAAGCCTTTGCGGGCAAAGACCCCATTGATCCCTTGCTCGGCAGCCCGGACCACTCGTGAATTCCGGTACATGGAGCTCCTGGTTTCAGGAATGTAAACCGCCATAAAACGCGGGTTGCCGATCTGAGCCATCAGAATCCCAATGGCTCTTAAATCACTTTTGATCGAAGCTGTTCGCACATCAGCCTGAATGGTCACCGTGTACATGGAACCATCCGGGGTTTTCCCTTCGGATATTATGTTATAGTTGCTGATATAGCCGCTTGCTCTGGAATAGATCTTATCGGAGAGAACCTGAAAATTGGCAACCTTTGTTTTGGAATCAATCAGCGCTCCAACACCTTGCTCAACCGCAGATCTCTTGGCATTTTCAATAGCCATCTGGCGCGACGGTCCCTGTCCCGCAGCCATTACGGTCTGGCCAAAAGCCACTGACACGGAAAGAATCATGATTCCCAGAAAAAGACATACGCCTATAATTTTATTGTATTTCATAATCTTCCCTCCTCTTTGAATTTTATAAGGAATTGTTTTCTCTATATGCAACAATCTGCGATCAGGCTTTGGGTGTAATCAAATTAGCTGCGCCGAAGGCGCATTCCTTAACTTTGAACATACAAGGCACTGTAAGTTTCCTAATATATCCGCAACCCGCCGCCTTCCTCGCTTTTTTTAACCGGAGTCTGTTTCAGCAACCTCTTTTGCTCTTCATACCTCCGATAATCTTTGATGGCGGCCTGCACTCTTGCTATAGCCTCTATATAAAGCTTGTTGTCTCCATACCTGGCTGCCTTTTTATACCTACTTCTTGCTACATCAAGGTTTTTCAAACCGCCAAAACTTTCATAACCTACACCCAGATTATAGTGGGCTGCGCTGTTGTTGGGTTCGACCTTAATCACATCCTGCCAGATCTCCATGGCCTCTTCCCATAGCCCGCGTTTGGCAAATTCGATACCGCGTTTAACAAGCTTGTGCCCACCGACCCCAACTCCGTATTTGCTTCCGTCATCGAATGTTACATTTTTTACAATCTCAGTGGGGGAAATTTTTGCAACAAGCTGAGCAGCGGCTTTAGCGGAAAGTTCATTTAAAGTCTGATTCTTTGCCGGCAACTGGCTCATTTTGCGCCCAAAAAGAGCATATTCCCTGTCACCACCAAACTTTTCATTGTAGTTTTTCGTGACCTTTCCTGTAGCAATGATCCGTTTGGTTCTCAGGTCAAATACCTTGAAGTCCGTTGTCAGAGAAGCCTGACGGATGACATAGGAGACAGGTCTGAGCACGGTCCTCTTGATCTCCACGTCCACCCACTTTCCAAAGATATTTTTCTCCTGCTTATATTGACCGGTGCCCTCTTGCATCTGGACCTGGTCAGTGCCGGAAATGTCATTGATGTTTGCGGTCACCCGTCCCGTAATCACTCCATCTGCATGCAGGTCCTCAAGAATGGGAAGAAACCTTGGATCATCCACCTGATCATAAATGACTTTGTCCAGAGCGTTTATCCGGGTAGTGTCGATGAGGTTAAAATGTTGAACCTCGCCAAGTTTATTGTAAAAGTCACCCCGAACCGCTTCTCCATATCTACCGTCAAATTTGAGCACAGCCAGAGTTCGGATGCCGCCCATAGAGACTTCGGCCGGTCTAATCCCATGTATCTGGGTCTTTGCCGCACAACCGAACCATCCGGT
>DAOVDN010000026.1 GCA_030669465.1 Desulfobacterales bacterium
GCTGAAAGCTCAAAGCTGAAAGCTGAAAGCTGAATGATTCTAACCTTTGAGCTTTGAGCTTTGAGCTTTGAGCTTCCAGCTTTCATCTTTGACTTTTGATCTTTGACCTTTGAGCTTTCAACTTCTTGCTTTGAGCTTTGAACTTCTGGCTTTGAGCTTTGAGCTTCCAGCTTTGAGCTTTCAGCTTTGAGCTTTGAGCCTTGAACTTCTTGCTTTGACCTTTGAGCTTTCAGCTTTGAGCTTTGAGCTCTTATCTTTGAGCTTTGAGCTTTGAGCTTTGAGCTTTTATTTTTATTAAAGACAATGCGAAAATATTCCCATAAGGCAAGGATGCATACTATACTGATAAATACGGCAAACAGAAAAGAGCCCCCTTTGCAAATCAGTAAAACAAGAAAGGGGAGCGTCACAATACCTGTAATCCACCGTTTTAAATGCATAT
Organism: Desulfobacterales bacterium; assembly: GCA_030669465.1. The sequence goes on from DAOVDN010000026.1 coordinate 443, forward strand.
GCTTTACACCTTGCCGAACCTGCGTTCACGGCGCTGATAATCTTTAAGAATATGCAAAAACTCATCCTTCCCAAAGTCGGGCCACAAGGTATCTGTAACAAAAATTTCCGTGTATGCGATTTGCCATAGGAGAAAATTGCTTATGCGCATTTCCCCGCTGGTTCTGATAAGCAGATCCGGATCAGGCATTCCTCTTGTATAAAGGTGATCAGATACAAGCTCTGCTGTTATTGAGTCAGGTATTGAATCAGGATCAATCTTGCCCTCCCTGGCCTTTATTGCGATCTCTTTAACCGCCTTGACTATCTCATCCCGCCCGCCATAGCTCAACGCAAGATTAAGGAGCATGCTGTTATTTTCTTTTGTCAGAGTCATTGTTTCATGCAGCACTTTCCGGACATCTTCAGGAAGACGCTCTATCTGTCCGATTGCCTTTAAGCGAATATCGTTATCCATCATCTCTTTTTGTTCTGATTTAAGAAATTTTTTAAGGAGGGTCATAAGAGCTGCCACCTCTATCTCCGGCCGCTGCCAGTTTTCTGTGGAAAAGGCGTAGAGGGTCAGCATAGGAATTCCGATTTCACGGCAGGTCCGTACAATAATCCGAACAGCATCAGCGCCCTTTTCATGTCCTTTAATCCGATTAAGCAGGCGCTTTTTTGCCCATCGGCCGTTACCATCCATAATGATGGCAACATGAATGGGGAGCTGTGCGGTATCAAGATCGGTGAGAATGGAAAAAGATGCGCTAGAATTCAAGGATTTCTTTCTCTTTTTCTTTATAGATATCGTCGATAAGCTTGATACGCTCATCCGTTATCTTCTGAACCTGGTCCTGTGCCTTGAAAGCATCATCTTCCGAAATGTCGCCATCCTTTTTTAAGCTTTTTAACAGCTCATTCGAATCACGCCTGATATTGCGCGCAGCAACCTTATGATCTTCGCACATCTTGCGTACAATTTTGACAAGTTCTTTGCGCCTCTCTTCTGTAAGAGGAGGAATTGAGATGCGTATAATCTTTCCGTCATTTGAAGGAGTCAAACCTAAATCGGATTTCAATATCGCCTTTTCAATCTCCTTGATTACAGTAACATCCCAGGGCTGTATGTTGATAAGGCGGCTTTCAGGAACAGAGAGAGACGCCATCTGGTTAAGCGGGGTCAGACTGCCATAATAATCAACCAGTATGCCATCAAGAAGAGAAAGGGAAGCACGTCCGGTCCTGACTCTCTTTAATTCATCTTTAAGGGCGATTATTGTCTTGCCCATCCGGTCTCTTGTTTCCTGATATGTGGATTCAATCATGGACTTTCACCTGTTCAACTGTTTATTCTGGTTCCAATCTCCTCTCCGCATACAACCTTTCGTATATTTCCCCTCTTTTTAAGGTTAAAAATAGCGAGCGGGAGTTGATTATCCATGGCCAGAGAGATAGCCGTCATATCCATGGCTTTGAGCTGTTTTTCAAGCACCTCCATATAAGTGATCCTTTTTATAAACGTAGCATCTTTGTTGATAACAGGATCTGAATCATAGAGGCCGTCAACTTTGGTAGCCTTTAAAAGAATTTCCGCATGAATCTCCTGGGCCCTTAATACTGCAGCGGTATCTGTAGTAAAGTAGGGATTGCCGGTACCGGCTGCAAATATCACCACCCGTCCCTTTTCAAGATGGCGAACAGCTTTTCGGAGTATATATGGTTCAGCCACTTCATGCATTGATATAGCGGTCTGAACACGGGTCTGAATCCCTTTTTTCTCCAGAGCATCCTGCATGGCCAGACTGTTGATCACAGTGGCCAGCATCCCCATGTGGTCCGCAGAGACCCTGTCCATGCCATATGAAGCAGCGGCAATTCCCCTGAATATGTTGCCGCCGCCCACAACTATGGCTATCTGAACCCCAAGATCAAATATCGAGCGAACCTCTTCAGCTACATACTTTATCATATCAGAGCTGATTCCAAAGCTCTGATCACCCATCAGAGCTTCGCCGCTTAATTTTAACAAAATGCGTTTAAATCGAGGAAGCGTCAAGGATTAGGATTCCCCTATCTGAAACCTTGCAAAACGTTTAATTGTAATGTTTTCACCTATTTTTGCGATCAGTTCATTTAAAAGATCAGCGATAGTCAAATTGGGATCACGTACGTACATCTGGTTCAACAGGCAGTTTTCCTTGAAATATTTGTTCAGTTTCCCCTCTGCTATCTTGTCTATTATCTTTTCAGGTTTGCCCGTTTCCAGGGCCTGGGCGCGATAGATTTCCTTTTCCTTATTGATTATCTCTTCAGGAACATCCGAAGGCGTAATTCCCACAGGATTTGTAGCCGCAATATGCATTGCAATATTTTTTACAAATTCCTTAAAATCATCACTATTTGCAACAAAATCAGTCTCACAATCAACTTCAACCAGCACGCCAAGTTTGCTGCCCGTATGAATATAGGCCTGCACCACTCCTTCTTTCATTGCTCTCCCGGCTCTCTTTGCGGCTGTTGCCAGACCTTTTTTTCTTAAAAAATCAACTGATTTATTTATATCACCATCGCACTCAGAAAGCGCTTCTTTACAATCCATGATTCCGGCCCCGGTCTTTTCCCGAAGCTGTTTAACCATTTGGGCACTAATTGTTGCCATCATTATTCTCCTGTATCTTCTACTTTAGTTTCTGCAGATTCTTCACTTTCAGAATTACCAGAAACATCTGATTGGCCAGAAACATCTGATTGGTTAGTTTCTCTCTTTATTATTTCCACAACAGGACCTTCTGAACCGTCTGAAATAACCTTTCTTTCGCCGGGTTTCAATTCTGCGCCGGCAGATTCAATCTCGGATACTTCTTCCACCTTTTTGTCGGCCTCAGCCTGCTGTTTCTCAAGCATACGCTCTTTTCCATCTAGACAGGCATCAGCAATTCTTGATGAAATAAGCCGTATTGCACGTATGGCATCATCATTGCCAGGTATTATATAATCGATCTCATCAGGATTACAATTGGTATCAACAATAGCAATAATTGGTATACCGAGCCGTCTACCCTCACGAACAGCGATTGCCTCGTTTTTGGGATCAACAATAAACATAGCACCGGGAAGCCCGTTCATTGTGCGGATTCCGCCAAGATTATTGTCGAGTTTCACTCGTTCCTTTTCGAGCTTCAACCTCTCTTTTTTTGGAAAAAGGTTGATTGATCCGTCATTCTTTATGTTATTGAGATAGTTAAGACGGTCTATACTCTGTTTTATAGTCTGAAAATTTGTCAACATCCCGCCTAACCACCTGTTATGAATGTAAAACATCTCGCATCGATTAGCCTCTTCATAAATAGACTCGCGAGCCTGCTTCTTGGTGCCGACGAAAAGGACCGACTCACCATTCGCAACTATGTCGGCCACAAAATCATATGCTGTTTTAAACATGCGAACGGTTTTCTGAAGATCAATTATATAGATACCGTTCCTTGCCCCAAAGATATATTGTTTCATCTTGGGGTTCCAGCGTTTTGTCTGATGACCAAAATGTACTCCGGCTTCAAGGAGTTCTTTCATTGTAATATAAGCCATTGTTTTCTCCCTTCATGGTTTTTTTCCTTCGCCTTTATCAATCCCGCTTCCGACTTTCAATGAAAGCACCAGGAATCAGGTCCAAAGACGTGTGAATTATTTCAAACCAGTTTTTGTAACAAATTAAATATAGCTTCGCAACTATTTTTTTATTGTATCCGTTCACACTTTTTTTCATCCGATTCTAAAGTTTGTCACGGACGGAGTATTCCATTACTCCATCACTCCGTGAACGGTTACTTTTTACTTAATATCCTTGTGGTAACTCTGCAGAGACTTAACACTGGTATGTCCTTTTCTTCGCGCTTTGATTCCTCTGGCGGCGGCCAGTGCGGCGGCTGCTGTCGTAATATTCAATACTTTGTAATTGATCGCTGCTTTACGGATGTATGAATCGTCCTCCTGGCTTTCCTTTCCGCTGGGTGTGTTGATGACAAGTTGAATTTCTTCGTTTTTGATTGCATCAACAATGTTGGGTCGGCCATATCCTAACTTGCGGATCGGTTCGGAATCGATGCCGTGTTCTGCCAAAAAGAGATGCGTCCCTTTTGTTGCCAGAATTTTAAAACCAAGCTCCCTGAAAAGCCTGGCCGGTTCCAGGACGCTTGGCTTATCCTTATCGGCTATAGTGATTAATACGGCTCCATCAAGCGGCAGTGATAGCCGGGTCGCCTCCTGGGATTTAAAAAAAGCCAGACCAAAGGAATCCGCCAGTCCTAAAACCTCGCCTGTTGACCTCATCTCAGGTCCCAGGAGCGGGTCTACCTCGGGGAACATGTTAAACGGAAAGACTGCCTCCTTGACGCCAAAGTGAGGGATCGATTTCAGCTCGAGGCCGAGATCCGGAAGTTTTTTTCCCAGCATGATCTGCGTGGCAAGCCGCGCCATGGAGATATTGCAAACCTTGGAGACTATGGGCACGGTGCGCGAGGCTCTCGGATTTGCTTCTAAGATGTAAACTGTGTCGTTGGCGATTGCGTACTGGATATTCATCAAGCCGACTACATTGAGTTCGATAGCAATATTTCTGGTGTATTCATAAATAGTTTCGATGTGTTTTGGAGGAATGCTGACCGGTGGGATTACGCAGGCTGAGTCGCCTGAATGCACTCCGGCCAGTTCTACGTGCTCCATTACAGCAGGCACAAAGGCATCGGTTCCGTCGGCAATTGCGTCTGCTTCAGCTTCGATGGCGTTTTCCAGGAATTTGTCGATTAAAATAGGCCGTTCGGGTGAGACATTTACGGCAGCAGCCATGTAGTGTTCCAGCATTTCTTCATCCAAAACAATCTCCATAGCGCGTCCACCAAGAACATAAGATGGACGAACCATCAGAGGATATCCGATCTTTGCGGCAATTTTCAGGGCATCCTCTAACGTGCCGGCCATGCCTGACTTTGGTTGAGGAATTCCCAGTTTTTGCATCAACTTGCGGAAGCGGTCGCGATCCTCTGCCAGATCTATGGCATCCGGAGATGTTCCCAGGATATTAACACCGGCTTCGGCAAGCTCTCTGGCGATGTTCAGGGGGGTCTGTCCGCCGAACTGGACAATGACGCCATCCGGTTTTTCCTTTTTGTAAATACTCAGGACGTCTTCGACGGTCAGCGGCTCAAAATAAAGCTTATCTGATGTGTCATAATCTGTTGAGACCGTTTCAGGATTGCAGTTGACCATGATGGATTCATATCCTGCATCACGGATGGCGAATGCAGCATGCACGCAGCAATAGTCGAATTCAATTCCCTGCCCGATTCTATTCGGTCCTCCACCAAGGATCATAATTTTTTTTCGGCCGCTTACCTCCACTTTATCCGGAGCATTGTAGGTCGAGTAGTAATAGCCGGCATTTTCCACACCGCTGACAGGAACAGAATTCCAGGTCTCGTTTATGCCGAGCGAAATGCGCTTTTCGCGAATATCTTTTTCTGAAATGTTGAGAAGCTGTGCCAGATACTTATCCGCAAAACCGTCTTTCTTAGCCCGTGCCAGCAGCTCATCGGGAAGCATTAGACCTTTGTATTTTAGAATTTCTTCTTCCAGTTCTACCAGGTCCTTCATCTGCTCTATGAACCATGGCTTGATGTGAGTTTTTTTATAAAGCGTCGGGACGTCGGCTCCCTTGCGCAGCGCTTCATACATAAGAAACTGGCGCTCGCTCGTTGGTGTGTCTAACATATTCATCAATTCATCCATGGATTTTTTGTTGAAATCCATGGCAAAGCCGAGGCCGTAGCGATTGATCTCAAGCGAACGGACAGCTTTCTGCAAAGCTTCTTTGTAATTTTTGCCGATACTCATGACCTCGCCAACGGCGCGCATCTGTGTGCCAAGCCTGTCCTCGACCCCCTCAAATTTTTCAAAGGCCCACCTGGGAAATTTTACGACAACGTAATCGCCGGAAGGGCTGTATTTTTCGAGTGTTCCATCCCGCCAGTACGGAATTTCATCCATTGTCATTCCGCCGGCCAGAAGTGAAGAAATAAATGCAATCGGAAATCCTGTTGCCTTTGATGCCAGGGCTGACGAACGCGATGTCCGTGGATTGATTTCGATGACCACCACACGTCCTGTTTTCGGATCATGTGCGAACTGGATATTTGTTCCTCCGATAACCTCAATAGCTTCCACAATATCGTAAGAGTATTTCTGAAGGCGTTTCTGCAGCTTATGATCGATAGTCAGCATAGGCGCCGTACAAAAGGAATCGCCTGTGTGAATGCCCATGGCATCGACATTTTCGATAAAACAAACAGTGATCATCCGGTTTTTGGCATCACGGACGACTTCCAGCTCGAGCTCTTCCCAACCAAGGACTGATTCTTCTATCAGGACCTGATTAACAAGACTCGCAGATAGGCCGCGAGCAGCTATGGTACGAAGCTCCTCAACGTTGTAGACCAGGCCGCCGCCTGTTCCTCCCATTGTATATGCCGGACGGACCACAACAGGATAGCCCAGTTTTTCCGCTACCTTTTCCGCATCCTCGACAGTGTTTACTGTCTGACCCCTCGGCATATCAATTCCGAGTCGTTTCATGGTTTCCTTAAATGCTGTTCTGTCTTCTCCGCGCTTGATGGCATCGATGCTGACACCCATGACACGCACGCCGTATTTTTTCAGGACGCCGGAGTTTGCCAGCTCGCACGACAGATTCAGAGCTGACTGGCCGCCAAGGTTGGGCAGCAATGCGTCCGGACGCTCAGCCGCTATAATTTTCGTTATTGTCTGGTGGTTGAGCGGTTCGATATAAGTTACATCGGCCATACCCGGGTCTGTCATGATCGTTGCCGGATTTGAATTTACCAGCACGATTTCGTAGCCAAGGCTGCGCAAAGCCTTACAGGCCTGCGTACCTGAATAATCGAACTCACATGCCTGACCAATGATGATGGGACCAGATCCGATGATTAGCACTTTCTTAATGTCGTCACGTTTGGGCATAAAAACTCCTTTGTTAGTAATAGTTCACTTATCAAAAAAAGACCTTTGGACAGGATTACAGGATAAACAAGATTTATAGGCATTCACAGGTTCACAGGTTCAAAAGTTCAAAGGTTGACAGGTTCATGATGCTTACCCAGTGAAATCAGTGGCATCGGAAAAATTCGCGAAGCGATTAACCCTGAACCCTGAACTTTTCAACCCAGACCGACCAAATGTCCAATTTTTATCATATCCGTTATAAATAAAGGGCTTGACGACCATTATAAAAATCATTTTTAACGAGGTCTGTACTTATATCCAACATAGAGCGTAGCAATTCCCATTGTCAATTTCTTCCATCTAACATCTTTAAATCCTGCTGAACGCATTATTGCAGCAAATGTATCAGGATCCGGGAAGTTCATCACCGAAGATGGTAGATATCTGTATGCCTTTGGATTTTTTGAAAAAAACCATCCGATTAAAGGAAGAATCTTCTTGAAATAAAAAAGGTAACACGATGACAAGAAACCTTTTTTAGGTGCGGCCAATTCGAGCACAAGAAGCATCCCCTCTCTTTTCAATTTGTCATGGAAGATTTTTAATACTGATAGTTTGTCACTAATGTTCCTGATTCCAAATGCAATAGTTATGACGTCAAAGGTTTCTGTTTTGAATGGAAGATTAAAAGCATTTCCTGCAAACAGATGAATGTTTGAATCGGCAGGTATGTCTTTAATTTTTTTTTTGGCAATTTTATTTCTGGCCGACATGAGCATGGCCGGGGAAAAATCGACACCAAAAACAGCAACTCCAGGTCCTTTCTGCCGCAGAATTTCAATGGCAACATCGCAGGTTCCGCAGGCAACATCCAGCACTGATCCACCATCATGAACCTGCATCGCAGATACCATAGCCTTTCTCCAGTAGACATCCTGCCTTAAGCTCAAAAGCCGGTTTAATAAATCGTACTTAGGCGCTATCTGCTCGAACATCTCTCTGACAAAGGGGAGCTCCATATTCTTCATTGACAATACCACATTACGCATTATTTTATTAAGTTCATGAGTTCATAAGCTTAACAGCTTAACAGCAACAAAGACAACGCCTCTTTAAGATTGTATACCAGTTTAATCCAAAAACTTTATCTTAAAACTAGTAAGTTCTCAATAAGTCCGGGTAATAGCTACTGGATTCCCGCCTTTGCGGGAATGACGATTGGGTGTAAGCGCCTGTCATTCCCGCGAAGGCGGGAATCCAGGAAATAGTCGCAAAATATGATTTACCTCAACTTTCTGAGAAGTTACTAAAACTATATCTAAGTTATCACATTGATGGTGCGATGACAATATGTGTGCATATAAAATATCAGGAAGCTAAATGACTAACAAACGTGATTATTATGAAGTTCTGGGCGTAAGCCGTGATGCTACAGATGATGAATTGAAGGCAAGATACCGCAAGCTTGCCCTCAAATACCATCCGGATAGAAACCCTGATAACAAAGAGGCTGAAGAGAAGTTCAAGAAGGCTGCGGAGGCCTATGAGGTGCTTCGAGATCC
>DAOVDN010000025.1 GCA_030669465.1 Desulfobacterales bacterium
TTCACCCGGAGGGATTTCGCTTTATACTGATGACAAAGTTTTTGTTGGAGATACGCTTTTTGCTGATTCGATTGGACGTAGTGACTTGCCTGGAGGAGATTTTAACACACTGATATCAAGCATAAAAAACAGACTGTTTGACCTGGGTGATGATGTAAAGGTCTTCCCGGGACATGGGCCTAACACCACCATAGGGAGAGAAAAACTATCTAATCCATTTGTCAGGCAATCCTGATTTTTTTTATCTCCCTTTTCCTTAAACTATAGACTTTCAGATAATTAATTTCACAAGGCCAGAAGGAGGAAGGCGTATTAGTTATACGTCGACGACTGATAACACAGTGAAATTAATTATCTGAAAGTCTATAAAATATTAGGTTTCGGCATATCTATTATATTTTATTCCCTGACGCTTCAAAATATCATAATATATCATAATTTTGTTTATATATTCTATTGGCTCTGTTCCTCTGCAATATCCATACACAGCTTTTTTATAATGTGTTTGATAGGTTAGAAGCGGCAGCGTTATTGATAGTGAAGACCATTTATACGGGTCAAGATTCATTTCACGCGCAATATTCTGAGCATCAAAAATATGTCCCTGGCCAACATTGTAAGCAGCTAATGTTATAAATAACCTGTTTGAACCTTCGGCTTTTTCAAAATGATTATAAAGATCCTTCAAATGCTGAACCCCGGCATTAATATTTTGTTCCGGGTCTAAAATATTTTTTACCCCGAGGCTTTGAGCGGTGGAACGAGTGAGCTGCATAAGGCCTTTTGCCCCTGCATAACTTAGTGCATTTGGATTAAAATGAGACTCCTGGTATATCTGCGCTGCAATTAATCTCCAGTCGAAACCATGGTAATCTGCCGCTTGCATGATAATTTCTTTATATTTGGGAAGCCTGCTTTTAATCCTCCTGTGATATGCTCTTAAATCAACATAATCAAAATCATCAATATTTGCATAATACTTGTTGTATATTTCATTAAATTTACCATTTTCTTTTATGGTTTTGAAAAAGCAATTTATTTGATAGAGAAGATTTTGTGCATTTCGACTTACAGCCCACCCAAGAAATTCCTGTTCACTTATCGGACATGCCAATACAGCCTTTGGATAGTACCTCTGATTAAGTAAGGCGATATTGCTATCAGCTATTGTGACCTCTATCTTTCCTTCAGCGACCTGGTGTATGAGTTCTTCTGTAGGCAAATCATCATGCAGCTTAATTTCAAGATCAATTCCTTTATTTTTTAGCGATTTGAGCCTTTCCTCGTAGGAAGTGCCTGCTCTAATATGGACGGTTTTTCCAGCGAGATCCTCCGGGCCTCTAATTGATCTGTTGTTCCTATGTACGATTACGTATTGTTGGATCGGCATATATCTGTTTGAGAAGGAGACCCACTTTTTCCTTTGCGGCATAATTGTCATGCTGGCAGCAATAAATGAACATGTTCCCTCTGTTAGGGCAGGAATCATACCTTCCCATTTTTCAGCAATTCTGACCTTTAAATTAACTCCGAGATAATCAGCAAAAGCCTTTGCAAGGTCATACTCAAAACCCATTGCCTGTTCCCTGTACAGGTAGTAACAGTGGGCGTTATTACGGGTACAGACAGTAATTTCACCGGCTTTAAAAATGCCTTTAAGTACATTATTAGAACCCCATTCCTTATCACATCCAAAATAACTGACTGAAAAAATAAACAATACAGCCATTATTGCCAAAATCAGGCAAGCTGACTTTTCATAGAAATTTATTTTATCTTTAGAACAATACAATTAGAATGCTCCCAGTTGGCACTCATTAATTTTAATATTCATATCTTCACATATACCGCTGACTGCCATCTTATTTACTTTAAAGCGGGATGCGATATTCAGCGCAATTTTGCACTCCAGCCTTCCTTCAACAAGATTGTCAGCATATAGCAAAAGTATTAGCCGAAGGCAAGGACGGTTCCCTTACTTCAATTGTCTCGCCAGAGTTACATCTCCTGAAAAGATCCTTTGCAACATGCCTTGATCGTCTTTCAGTATCAGCACCCCGTCATTATCAACATCCACAACTTCTCCAATATGAGTTTTGCCGATAACATCAACCTTGATTTGATTCCCTATTATATCTGCAAGCTCCTTCCAGCGTTTCATTATTGTCTCAAAATCATTTTTCTTAAACATGTCATAGTATTTTTCATACAATTTCAGATAGTGTTGAATAAACCTGACTCTTGGGAACTGCTTTCCGGTTTCTATTAAAATCGAGGTGGCTTTTTTCTTTATTTCTGAGGGAAAATTTTCGAATTGTATGTTTACATTCATTCCAAGACCAACGACGATATAATTTACTGCATCCATTTCAGTGCTGATCTCAGTAAGAATGCCGGCCAGCTTCTTTCCATTTACAAGAATGTCATTAGGCCACTTGATTCTTAATTTTAATTTCATCATGGAAATCAAGGTTTCCGCTAAAACAACGGCAGTCATAAGAGTTATTCTCGGGGATTCACCAGGTGATATGGCCGGCCTCAGGATAAGAGAAAAATAAATTCCACCTCTCGGTGGTGAAAACCAGTTTCTTCCTCTTCTGCCCCTTCCTTTTGTTTGTTTTTCCGCAATAATTAGAGTTCCTTCAGGGGCTCCCTGCGCTGCAAGTTCTTTTGCCCTTGTATTTGTTGAGTCAGTTTCTTTCAAATAAATAATATTTTTTCTGCCAAAAACATTGGCGCAAAGACCTTGCCTTATTTCATCAGCCGTGATCGGATCTGAATCTTTGCTGAGAAGATATCCCTTTTTCGGGGCAGATTCTATAACATAGCCATCTTCTTTTAACTTGCGGATATGCTTCCATATAGCAGAGCGACTTACTGCCAAATTATTGCTTATCAGCTCACCGGAAACCCAGTTTCCTTGATTTTCTTTCAGGTATAATAATAATTGATCTTTAGTAGTCATTACCAAACAATATATGAGCTATAGACTTTCAGATAAATAATTTCGCTGTGTTATCAGTCGTCGACGTATAACTAATACGCCTTCCTCCTTCTAGCCTTGTGAAATTAATTATCTTAAAATTTATAGTTCTTTCCATCCATATTCACCTACAAGTTTGACAAACCTGCATCCACAAATGAATTTACTATGAATACCATCTTCATCCTTGTAGAGCTTGATTAGCTCCTGTGAATATCGGTTTCCGACCGGCAACACCATGCGTCCGCCCACAGCAAGCTGATCTACCAGAATCTTAGGAATTTCCGGGGCGCCGGCAGTAACAATAATAGCATCAAAAGGACTTTCTTCTTTCCATCCACAAGTGCCGTCGGAATACCTGGTCACTATATTGTGGTAGCGGAGCTTGTCAAAAAGCCTGCGCGCGTTAACAAAGAGTGAATATATCCGCTCAATGGTATAAACACGAAATACGATTTCAGCTAAAATTGCAGCCTGATATCCTGATCCTGTGCCGATTTCCAGTACACGGTCTTCTTTTTTGAGCCCCAATGCCTGGGTCATCTCAGCAACGATATACGGCTGTGAGATGGTCTGCTGCTCTCCGATTGGGAGGGGAAAATCACCATATGCCTGATCCATCAGAGCCTCACTTACAAAAAGATGCCTTGGAACCTTGCGAAAGGCCGCAAGGACTTTAGGATCAGTTATCCCGCGTGATTCAATCTGTCTTTCAACCATCTGTTCGCGCTGGCGTTCATATTTTATAAGATTTTTCATCATGATTAAATTTTTATCAAATCAACAAAGCTACGTCAAGAAGTTAGACAGGACAATTACATGTACAGTGCAAGCACAAGACATCTCATAATATCTGTTTTGTTAACTCTATTCATTGTCTGCCTTGGTACGATCGGATATATGATAATTGAGAGCTGGAACATTTTAGATGCTTTTTACATGACCATTATTACTATCGGTACTGTCGGATACGGTGAAGTGCATAAGATGAGTGGGCCTGGACGACTATTTACTGTTTTACTTATCTTTTTTGGGGTTGGTTTCTGCATATATGTTGCAAGCGCGGTTGTGCAGTTCATGGTTGAAGGACAAATCAGAAACATATTGGGGAGGAAGAGATTGGATAAAAAGATTGGCCTTTTAAAAGACCATTATATTATTTGTGGATACGGACGTATTGGAAAGGTTCTTTGCCGGAAATTGAGAAGAAAGCCGCTCGGTGTGGTGGTTGTTGAAAAAGGTCCGGAACAGATTCCGTTAATGGATGAGGATAAAATTCTCTATGTATCCGGAGATGCAACTGATGAGGCAAATCTGCTCAAGGCTGGAATAAAACGGGCAAAGTGTCTGATTGCTGCCCTGGGTACTGATACCGACAATGTCTTTCTTGTTCTGACTGCAAGACAGCTTAACCCTGATCTTTATATTATCGCAAGGGCGAGCCAGGACAAATCAAAGTCGAAATTACAGGCGGCCGGAGCAAACAAGGTGGAATCACCATATGATATCGGCGCTGCAAATATGGCACAGAGAATACTCAGGCCTGCTGTAACAAACTTTCTGGATCTTGCTCTTACTTACAAACGGAAAGATATCCAGATGGAAGAGATACCTGTCAGCTCTTCTTCCAGCCTGACAAATGTCATGTTAAAGGATTCCGGCATCAGACAACAATTCAACCTGATAATAATCGCAATAAGAAGGTCTGACGGCAGCATGTTGTTTAACCCTTCTTTTGATACCGTCATCAAGGCTGGAAATACCGTGATTGCCATAGGGGAAGAAGCAAACCTTCAGAAACTTGAAAAGATATTGAATCCACAACGTTAGATCTTGTAGATTATCCGTTTTTCAGTAATGACGATATCTACATTCTTGTCATGGGATTCAAGAGGTACTTGCTGAATTATCTGGCTTTCAAAGGCAAGAGCGACCTTTCTTGTGGTGATCGAAAGTTTTGGAATAAGCCTGTCATAATATCCTTCACCTGATCCTATCCTTTCTCCCTTTTCATCCAATGCAACCCCCGGAATTATTGCTATATCAATAAAGTCAATAGGCACAATTTTACACCGGCTTGCATCAGGCTCCAGTATGCCTCTTGGGCCGGGCTTTAAGTCGGTATCAATGTTGTCGACTTTCATCAGTTTCATTTCATATTTCTTTGCGTCAAATGCGGGAAGAACGACAACCTTATTATAATCAAAGCATCTTTTTATTATCTCCCAGGTCATTACTTCACTTTTACTATTTATATAAAGCAAAACAATTTTTGCTTCCATAAAGTTAGCAAATTCAAAGAGCCGATTTTCTATCTGCCTGGTTTTTTCTTTTATTTCGTTATCAGAAAGCTCTTCCAGTATGTTGGCGACATTATTACGTATTTCACGTTTTTTTTCTCGAATTTCCTCCATATCTGTTCTCCAGAGCAAGTATTTTAATTTTCGTTATCAAAATAGACGACTAAAGTCAACTTGCAATAATTATTGACTAAATGACATGTTCCGCATATAATTTATAACTTCTCAAAAAAAGACAATTATCACGAAAGCACAAAAAAGGTAAATTCTCAAAAAGTTCGGACAAGACCCTTCCTCGTAGGGGCGGGTTTATCCCGCCTGTGTCCATTGCTGCACAGCGTACTGGCGGGATAAACCCGCCCCTACGTTGAGAGCATAGTAAATCCAACCGCACAGGCCGAATTTTCATAAACTTTTTGAGAAGTTGCTGAACTCGTTTAAAAAACATAAGGATTGTTATGCTGGAAATCAAGTTTGTTAGACAGAATTTATCAAAAGTTCAAAAAGCGCTTTCAATGCGAGGTGAAACAGCCGACTTTGAAACTTTCAAAGATTGTGATGCTAAACGCAGGTCCATTCTCCTTGAAATAGAAGAGTTGAGACATCGCCGCAATGTGGTTTCCGAGCAGATTGCAGGCATGAAAAAAGAGGGCAAAGATGCAGATATCCCTGTTGCCGAGATGGTTGCCGAGATGCGCGACGTTTCAGGCAAGATCAAGGCATTAGATAAGTCTTTGTCAGAAAATGAAGAAATAATAAATAATATCCTTATAAGACTGCCCAATATACCTCATGCATCGGTTCCTGCAGGAAAGGACAGTTCTGAAAATCCTGTTGTAAGGCAGGTTGGCAAGCGCCCGGAGTTTCAATTTGCGCCCGAGCCACACTGGACACTGGGCGAGAGTCTTGGGATACTCGATTTTGACAGAGCATCCAGGATTGCCGGCGCGCGTTTTCCACTTTATTTCGGAGCCGGAGCGAGGTTGGAAAGGGCTTTGATCAATTTCATGCTCGATGTTCACACTACAGAGCATGGTTATAAAGAAACCCTTCCTCCTTTTATTGTGAACCGGCAGAGCATGACCAACACCGGCCAGCTCCCAAAGTTTGAGGAAGATCTCTTTAAGCTGGAAGGGTGGGATTATTTCATGATCCCTACTGCCGAAGTTCCGGTTACCAATATCCATCAGGGTGAGATTCTGGATGAAGATTTGCTGCCGATTATGTATGCCGCTTATACCCCGTGTTTCCGCAGCGAAGCAGGTTCTTATGGAAAGGATACAAGAGGATTGATCAGGCAGCACCAGTTCAACAAGATAGAACTGGTAAAGTTTGCCATGCCCGAAACTTCTTATGATGAACTTGAAAAACTCTTAAACGATGCTGAAACAATTTTAAAACGCCTTGAGCTTCCGTATCAGATCATTAGTCTTTGCACAGGAGACCTTGGCTTTTCCGCAGCAAAGACTTATGATATTGAAGTCTGGATGCCTGAGCAGGGCGTTTACAGAGAGATCTCATCATGCAGTAATTTCGAAAGCTTTCAGGCCAGGCGCGCTAATATCAGGTTCAGAAGAAAAGGAAAAAAGGGGACGGAGCTTGTCCATACATTGAACGGATCAGGGCTTGCTGTAGGGCGCACAGTTGCCGCCATACTCGAGAATTACCAGCAGGCTGACGGATCTGTGATTATACCTGAGGTTCTGCGGCCATATATGAGAGGAAAGGAAGTAATAAAACCGTGAAACTTGAAGATTTTCCGGAAGAGATCAGACCCTTTATCATTCCGAAGCAGGAAGGAAAGATGGTTTATCGCTGTCTTGGCTGCGGTATGGAATATGGTATTGAAAAGCTTCTATATACATGCCCGGAATGCGGGCAGGTGTTTCTTCTTTATGACGCAAATTTTGACCGGCTAAAGAAGATCCCGGGGAAGATGTGGCGCAGGATTTTCGATTATCGCAAGATGCTCACAGTCCCTGCTCTAAAGGGCATTTATCTTTATCATGAATTTATCGGTCCTGTTATCCCGCTTGACTCTGTGGTTTATCTAGGCGAGGGCCATACTCCTGTTGTGGAAGCAAACGCTTTTTTGCAGGAAAAGGCGGGCGCTAAATTCTACTTTAAAAACGACGGTCAGAATCCAAGCGCTTCCTTTAAAGACAGGGGAATGGCAAGCGCCTTGAGCTATATTCACTTTCTGGTTCAAAAAGGCCATGTTTCCGATGTATTGACTATATGTGCTTCTACCGGAGACACGTCTGCAGCAGCAGCGCTGTATGCATCGTATCTTCAACCCCATGTCAAGTCCGCAGTCCTTCTTCCTCACAAAAAGGTGACTCACCAGCAGCTTTCGCAGCCTCTGGGAAGCGGAGCCGATGTGTTTGAAATTCCAGGTGTATTTGATGACTGCATGAAGGTTGTAGAGGCCCTGTCAGAGAGATATAATGTAGCGCTTTTAAACTCCAAGAATGCCTGGCGGATTTTAGGGCAGGAGTCATATTCATACGAAATCGCACAGGTTTTCGAATATGAAATGAAAAATAAGGTTATCATTCTGCCCGTCGGAAATGCAGGTAACATTACTGCTGTTATGAGCGGATTTTTGAAGTTTTTTGAGGCCGGCATAATAGACAGTCTTCCAAAAATTATTGGGGTGCAGTCAGAACATGCTAATCCTGTTTACCGTTATTACATGGAACCTGATGCCGGAAAGCGAAAATTTGTCCCTGTAACAGTAAAGCCGAGTGTAGCCCAGGCAGCCATGATCGGCAATCCTGTTTCAATGCCGAGGGTGATTTATCTGGCAGACATTTATAACAGCATGGCCGGCCAACAGAGTGTCTTTTTTGTCGAAGTTGCCGAACAGTCCATAATGGACTGGCAGCTTCTGGCAAACCGGAATGGACATATTGCCTGTACTCATGGGGGCGAGTCTTTAGCCGGTTTTGTGGCGGCACAGCATCAAGGAATTATAGATAAAAATGACGTTGCCATAATTGATTCAACCGCTCATGCGCTAAAATTTTCGGGTTTTCAGGAAATGTATTTTAAAAACACCTTTCCGGCGGAATTTGAAATTTCTCCAAAGTTGGATCTTATGAACTCCCCTGTTCTTATCCGCCCAAAGGATCTTGAAAAGGTCCCGGCTCCTGGAAAACCATTAAAAGGGGATGATTTTAAGCGGTTTGTCGAACGTGTATCCGAAGAAATTGCAGCAGCTTTGGATTTAAAGAGGGTAGAGGAATGAATTTTTTCCAAAAGCAGGGAAAGAGCGAGCGATTTCATCGAAAATGGATACCCATAGTGACTAAAGTTACAAGTGACTAAAGTGAGCTAAAGTTAAGGAATGCGCCTTAAGGCGCAGCCAATTTTAACTTTTCTTCAGTTGCTTGTAACTTTAAAATAGGCAGAATACCTTAACCCTGGCCCAGACCGATCACCAAAACTCTATATTCAAAAAAGTCAGGTCTGGAATGATGCTTAGGCTATATCAATATATATGAACGAGTCGCACCAGGGCGGGCTTTAGTCACTTTAGCTCACTTTAGTCACTTGTAACTTAAAAACGTTATATCATGAAATATCAAATAGTTAAAAGGAGTACGAAACTTGAGTTATTAGTTTTCAGTTCACTGATCCTTTTACTATGCATGATCGTGCCCTTTCCCGCATATAGTAGTTTTTTATACAAAAGCTATATAGTGCGACATGACAGGGGAACGGACATATTATGTGATCCATATATTGTCCAAAAGCATGATTGGGTCTATAAGCTCTTCAGGCAAAAAGGGGAAATAGCATATAAGGATTTCCCGGAATTTTTAAATATATTTAAACGCATAAATCC
>DAOVDN010000149.1 GCA_030669465.1 Desulfobacterales bacterium
TCAAGTATGAAACTGAAAAAAACACAACAGGGATGACAGCTCTGGCCGGCCTTCCAGTGTATCTGGATCCGGACAGGGTAATAGGAATCGTAGGCGTTCACAGGTTCATCCAAAGGGTTCAGAGGTTCAAGGTTCTGCTGAACCTCTGAACCCGTGAACGGTTACGAAATAAGGAAGCAAAAACGTTTGTCAAGGGATTGGTGCGTCTGAAATATCCCGATTTTTTTAGGCGATGGATTATGGATAGTAGATTTGTCTTGACAACTTTACAAATATGGAGTAGTAATTTATTTGGTGCGAAATTAATAAAGCTTTTAAAAAGAGATAGGAAATGCATATGCTCAATCCACAGTCCCCAATTCCATTATACCATCAACTGGCAGATATCATCCTGTCCAAAATACGTTCAGGGGAATATCTACCATGTTCAAGGATTCCTTCTGAAAACATCCTTGCTGTGACTTATGGTATCGGGCGACCGACTGTCAGACAGGCAACAGACCTGCTGGTTCGCAAACGCTTGCTTATCCGAAAGAGGGGTTCAGGAACCTTTGTGAGAACAAAACAAAAAGAGGTCGATCTCTTTTCTCTTGCCGGAACGATCTCATCTTTTCACAAAGAAGGCATATCGATTACAACCCACATTCTGCAAAAGACCAGGCTTGAGAGAATTGGAAACGATTCTGAGAATCCTTTTTCCAACAAAAAAGCCTATTTTTTCTCCAGGCTCAGCCGGGTTGAAGAAACGCCGGTTCTTATTGAGGATATCTATCTTGATCCAACACTCTTTTCCGGAATTGACTGCATTGATCTTTCTGGCCGATCTCTCTCACAAATAGTTGCCAAACACTATTATATGCGGCCTACAGGTGGAAAGCAAAACTTTCGAGCAGGTTATTTAACAGGGAAAAGAGCACTTAACCTGGACGTCTCACCAGATACACCGATTCTGACGGTAAAGCGGTTTCTCCACTTTGCGCAGGCAAAAAGCGCTATTTATTCGGAACTTTACTGTCGAACGGATCAGTTCGTTTTTTCTCAAACAATAGGAGGAATTGCAGATGATTGATCGGGGCTATTATGAGGGATTCGGAGGTGCCTATCTTCCCGAGATCCTTGTTGCTACTTTTGATGAGCTTGTTGAAACATTTCAAGAGGCAAAAAACGATCCAAAATTCTGGGAGCAATATACCGATATTATGTCTACGTATTCATGCAGACCAACGCCGCTTACCTTTGCAGCCAATCTTACCGAATACTTTGGCGGCGCGGGCATCTATATCAAGCGAGAAGATCTGAACCATACCGGCGCTCATAAGGCAAACAACGTTATGGGGCAGGGGCTCCTGGTAAAGCGGATGGGAAAGACCAGGGTTATTGCGGAGACAGGAGCAGGCCAGCATGGAGTCGCAACCGCCACCATGGCTGCCAGGTTTGGGTTTAAATGCACTATTTATATGGGAGAAGTCGATATCAGGCGACAACGTCCCAATGTCTTCTGGATGGAACGGTTAGGAGCCGAGGTCGTTCCTGTGCGAGAAGGAACCAGGATTTTAAAGGATGCCATTAATGAAGCATTTCGTGACTGGGTAACTAATATGGATACGACTCACTATGTGCTGGGCACTGCCTGCGGCCCACATCCTTTTCCGGAAATGGTCTCTTTTTTTCAATCGATTATCGGAAAAGAGGCGCGCAAACAAATTCTGGAAAAAGAGAGGAGACTGCCGACTCGTATTTATGCCTGTGTAGGGGGTGGCTCCAATGCTATTGGTATATTCAAAAGTTTTCTGGATGATCCTGTCGAACTCGTTGGCGTCGAGGCTGCAGGCAAAGGGCTCTCATCCGGTCAACACGCTACCAGGCTTTCTTCTAAAGATGCAAGCATTGGTGTGGCCCAGGGATATAAGACATATTTTCTTCAAAACGATAACGGGCAGATGAAGGAGACACATAGTGTTGCGGCAGGATTGGATTATGTTGGAGTTTCTCCTATTCTGGCGCACCTTAAGGAAACCGGTCGTGTCCGATTCGAGGCAGCAACGGACAAAGAGGTTATAGATGCCATGTCGCTTACGATGAGAAAGGAAGGGTTGATCCCTGCTCTGGAGTCGGCGCATGCCTTTGCCCAGGCATTCAAGGAGGCGCCGGCTTTGTCCAAAGACGACCTCATCCTCATCAATCAGTCCGGAAGAGGCGACAAAGATATCTTTACTGTTGCCGATGCATTTGCCGACCCAGGGTGGCAGGAATTTATCAAAGAAAAAGCGGAGGAATATCATGCTTGAGTCTTATCTGCGAAAAAGGTTAAAAGAAAAAGAAATCCTGCTTATGACCCATATCGTCCTCGGATACCCTACATTCGAGGACTCTTTCAGTATAATCGAGGCAATGGTCAAGGGCGGTGTTGATTTGATGGAGCTGCAAATTCCTTTTTCCGAACCCATTGCAGATGGTCCTGTGATCCTTCATGCAAATCAAAAGGCTCTGGCAGGTGGGGCAACCGTGCAAAACTGTCTCGATTTTGCCCAAAACGTTGCCCATACCTTTAATATCCCATTCCTCTTTATGAGCTACTATAATATCCTTTTTAAACATGGAGTTGACCGGTTTGCCGCTGCAACGACCAAAGGAGGTCTGCAAGGAGCTATTGTTCCGGATCTGCCGCCGGAAGAGGGAGAAGACTATCTTAAAGCAATGCAAAAATATAATCTTGCTCCGATCTTTATATTTTCTCCCACCACTCCGGATGAACGCATGAAGTATCTTGCATCCTTTGGGCGGGGCTTTATTTACTGCGTGGCCAGAAAAGGGGTAACCGGTGTGGATACGAATTTTTCTGAACAATTAGAGAAATATCTTGCGCGATGCCACAGAGCAACCCATCTGCCGTTGGCGCTCGGTTTTGGGGTTAAAGACAAAACAGATATCGATTTTTTAAAGGGAAAGGTAGATATTGCGGTCATTGGGTCGCAAACGATCCGGCTGGTAGACAAAGAAGGTGTCGGCGTTGTGGGTGAGTTTATCAAAAATCTGAGGTAAGAGGAGAGAGCATGCCGATTATGGAAATAAATCTTATTTACATCACCACCAGTAATAAGGATGAAGCCAGAACCATCGGCAAGGCCCTGGTGACATCCAGGCTGGCTGCCTGTGTCAACATTATCGACAATATGAATTCAATATATTTGTGGGAGGGTAAGATTCAGGACGATCAGGAAGCGATTCTGATTGCCAAAACAACTAAAGATCGTGTCTCCGAACTGATTGAAAAAGTAAAAGCTATGCACAGTTATGAGTGCCCGTGTATTGTAAGCTTGCCCGTATCAGGTGGGAACCGGCTGTTTCTGAACTGGGTTTCCGATGAAGTAAAATCGGCTGGACTTTTTTGACAGGATTAACTGGATATACATGATTTCTTTGTAACTTCTCAATAAGTTCTGTGGAATTAGAGTAACTTCTCAATAAGTTGGGGTAAATCATATTTCACGCGGCGCAAGCGCCTGCGCTGCGCGTGCGGCTATTTCCTGGATTCCCACCTTCGTGGGAATGACAGGCCTGCCTGTGCGTTGCACGCAGACAGGCGCTTACACCCTCGTCATTCCCGCGAAGGCGGGAATCCAGTAGCTATTATCCGGACTTATTGAGAACGTACGAATTAGATGATAAAAGACTCGTCCAGTATTTGAGTTACATTTCTTTACTTTTCTTATATCCTGATCATCCTGTACATCCTGTCAAAAAAAGGAAATTTCTGATATAATTAAAACATTATGGAACAAAAGGATTATTATCAGATTTTGGGTTTAGACCAGGATGCCGGCCGGAAGCAAATCAAAGAAGCTTACCGGAAACTGGCCTTTAAATACCACCCGGATCGAAACAAGGAGCACCCGGAAAGTGCTGAAAAAATGAAACGCGTTAACGAAGCCTATGCGGTTCTCTCAGACCCGGAAAAAAGACGTGAATACGATATGTTGAGACAGCAGTTCGGGTCTTCTGCTTACAGCCAGTTTAGAAGAAATTATTCTGAGCAGGATATCTTCAGTGGTTC
>DAOVDN010000173.1 GCA_030669465.1 Desulfobacterales bacterium
GAAGAAACCAGAGGGGTGTTTCCGCCTTTCCCGCCCGGCACGTAAACTCCTGCTGCATCAACAGGGTTTACAATCTGGCCTAAAAATACGCCATGTCTATCCGTGTTAATCCATGATTTGCTTAACTGCTGCTTATGAAAAGCTTTTATCTGAGAAATTGCGCGGTTTAGAGATCTAACAAAGGTTCTATCAACCTTTTTTGTTGCAGCATCAATCTCGCCGCGTGTTACCTTAATTGAATCTATTGACAGATCAGGAGAATCAAAACGGTTGACATACTTAATAAGCGCTTTGTCACCGTTCTTCCTCACATCCTCAAGGATACGCTTAACTGACTGATAATCCTTTTCCTTAAAGCCAAGCCCGCGGTTTATAATGGATGCAATCTTTTTTTCAGCCGATTTAGAGGGATAATTATATATTTTCATAATGGTTTCTTTCATAAAATATAAGGAGGCTGTTTGTCAATACTTCACAACTGTTTACAGCAATTCTAATTTTGAAGAATAACATCCCCCTAACCCCCTTCAAAGGGGGAATTCTTCCGTTAAATTCCCCCTTTGAAGGGGGATAAGGGGGATGTAACGCACAATTTTAAAAAAAATGCCATAATTAGAATTGCTGAACCGTTTATGAGGTGAGCAAAAAATACTGATTGACATATTTTATGCTATGTATAAGTTTAGTTGTTTATTTTTTTTGACAGGATTAACATGATGAACTGGATTAATTTTATCTTGTAAATCAAAACACATATCCTATTTTTTGAGAGAATTTACTATTCATAACTTCCTCTCCGAGCCGTAGCCTCTATCCTCCGGCCTGTAAGCTCTACGGGCTGGAAGCGGAGCTGGAGGCCGGAAGCCTCAAAAGTCTTTTGATTGCTCATTAATTAGGACGAGCTTTTTACTGGTTATCACTATTCAATTGTTTGCATAATGAAAACCGAAAGAATTGGGCCAACTGGAGCCAGTACTGTTTGAAGGAATAACTATTATTGTAACAGCAGGATTTGTAAAAGGATATACAGGACAGAAAATCTTGTTTATCCTGTAATCCTGTTTACAGCAAATCAGACTGTAGGTTGGGTTAAGCAAAGCGAAACCCAACAAAAGGCTAATTGGTTTTGGAGGACGAAGATATGAAGGCAAACAGAATTTATAACTTTAATCCGGGGCCTGCGGCGCTTCCGCTTAGCGTTCTTGAAGAAATCAAAGATTCATTCATAAACTTCAAAGGGTCAGGCATGTCCATTACCGAAGTAAGCCACAGATCAAAATGGTTTGATGATGTAATTAACGATGCAGTAGTTAGAACAAAACGGCTTTTAAATTTAGATGAAAAATTCCATGTTCTTTTTATCCAGGGCGGCGCAAGTATGCAGTTTTGCATGGTTCCGATGAATTTTCTGCGTGATGAAAAATCGGCAGACTATGTCAATACCGGCACATGGTCAACAAAGGCTATCAAGGAAGCCCGGATACAGGGCAAAAAGATTCAGGTAGTAGCGTCATCCGAGGATAGAAATTTTTCCTATATCCCCAGGAATATACAATTCAGCAATAATGCTGTTTATGCCCATATTACCTCCAATAATACCATCAAGGGGACACAGTGGAGAACTTTTCCAGATACAAATGGCGTGCCGCTTATGGCAGACATGTCATCCGACATAATGAGCAGACCTTTGGACATGGAACAATTCGGCCTGATATATGCCGGAGCACAAAAAAATATCGGTCCTGCCGGCGTGTGCATGGTGATTATCCGGGATGATATGTTAAACATGGTGCCTGATGGTTTGCCGTCAATGCTGAAATATACGACCTATGCTTTAAAAAATTCAATGTATAATACTCCTCCCTGTTTTGCGATTTATACTATTCAGCTTGTAATGAAATGGCTTGAGGAAACGATCGGCGGCCTTGAAAAGATGGAAGAGATAAACCGGGAAAAGGCAAACATTCTTTATAATTGCTTAGATTCAAGCGGATTCTACAACGGGACTGCGGAGCAGGATAGCCGTTCAATGATGAATATAACCTTTCGTTTGCCCAATGAAGACCTGGAGAAAAAATTTATTCAAGAAGCTCTGGAAAACAGGCTTGGAGGTCTTAAAGGCCACCGTTCTGTCGGAGGCTGCAGGGCATCTATTTACAATGCTACAAGTCTTGAAGCAATAGAAGCCCTTGTTGATTTTATGAAGAATTTCGAACAAATTCATACCTGACAGCCAGTCCGATTTGTTCCAACACAAAAGGCTTCTTAATATAAGCTCCAGCACCGAGTCTTTGAGCTTCCTTGACACGTTCTGTTTCGGGAAATCCGCTTGCGATGAGAGCTTTCTGGTCAGGGTATATTTCAAGGATTCTCTTGTATGTCTCAAGCCCGTCAATTCCTGGGTCCATGATCATGTCCAGAAGCAGTAAATCGGCTGAATGGTTTTTCATGTATTCAACCGCCTCTTCTCCGCTTGATACGGTTGTAACTGTATAACCAAGTCTGCTCAGCATGCTGGATGCAATGTCTCTTTGCATTTCCACATCATCCACAACTAAAACGGTTTTTCCACTGCCCATTAAGTCTTCAATGGGTAAAATGGAGGCATCTTTGATTAGTTTTTTTCTGGTTACGGGAAAATAAAGGATGATCGTCGTCCCTTTTCCCTCGGTGCTCTGAATATCGATATATCCGTTATGATCCTTTACTGTTCCCCATACGACAGACATGCCAAGTCCCGTTCCACTCTTTCCCATTTCCTTCTTCGTATAAAAAGGTTCAAATATCCTTTCCATGTTCTCTTCTGATAGACCTATCCCTTCATCAGAAATGGAAAGAGTTACATAATCTCCTTCGCTTACACCGTTATAACCACTTAAGGGTTTGTCAACGTACTGGTTCCTGGTCGATATGAAGACCTTACCTCTGTCAGGCATGGCTTCTGCCGCATTTGATACTAAATTCATCACTGTTTTAGACAGGTGAACCGGTGAACCCGAGATATTTAACAGGTTGTCTTCAAGGTCGATCTCGAACTGTACATGGGGATGCAATGATTTTACTTTTTCGTGTTCGGGTGTTTTTAAATGATCGGATATGATGTCGTTCAGGTTTACGACTTCCGTAACGGCGACTCCCCTCCTTGCCAAAGTCAGCAGATCCTGGACGATGGCCGCTGCTTTTTCTCCTGATTTCTGG
>DAOVDN010000126.1 GCA_030669465.1 Desulfobacterales bacterium
TATTGTTACATTTGAATTTGGAGGATGTAATATTGATACCCGTTCATTTTTTCAAGACTTTTATTACTTTTTTCAAGATGTTAACATGAAGATATCTCGAATTACACCTTCAGGATACCTTTATCCAGTAGATTCTTATAAAGAACTATGTGAACAATTTAGAACCACAAATTTTCTTGCAACTACAGAACCATAACAACTATCTGGTAGTCATAAGAAAAACAGATAAATAAGTCTACCACGTTTTATTGGCGAGGTATTAAAATGTACGCGACGTTAAAAAGTTTCCTAGAACGAACGACTTTTTTGGGATCTCTTGCAAGACGTAGACGACACAAGAGATTTGAGAAAAAGTATTCTGAGTGGAAGAAAAAAGGCTCTGCGCTGCCGATGCCGCATTTTGGGAAGCAAATGGTGCTTGCAGAATATGCTGAACGGTTCTCCCCGGCAATCTTTATTGAAACCGGAACCTACAGAGGCGATATGGTTGATGCAATGCTTAATCGATTCAAAGAAATATTCTCAATTGAGTTGAGCCATATTCTATTCGAAAAAGCCAAGAAGAAATTCTCGGGCTATAGTCATGTTCATATTATGTGTGGTCAAAGCGGAGAACTTCTGCCGGAAATACTAAGGAACGTAATGCAACCCTGTATATTCTGGCTTGATGCCCATTGGTCAGGCGGATCCACCGCAAAAGGTGAACTGGAAACACCTATCATACAGGAGTTGAAATGTATATTAAATCACAGAAACGCGGAGAATCATGTTCTCCTTATTGATGACGCACGGTGCTTTATGGGGGAAAACGATTATCCGACCCTACATGTATTGAAAAACTTTATACGGAAGATTCATCCCGATTGGATTTTTGAAGTGAAAGATGACATCATTAGAATTCATTCAGACAACTTGGCCATTTAGTCATAACTTATGCAAAAACCAAAAAAAATATTTGTAATAGCTGACTTTAAGGATGAGTCGCCTAAGTCCATTCGGATGTCACCGCGAATGTGGATAAAGGGGTTGATCAGACTTGGGCACGATGTCCAGAGATTTAGCTACAGAAATATAATGATGCAGTGCAGTCCTTTCCCCAGTAAAAAGATTGCAAGGCGTTTTGCCAAGAAAAAAACCGATGTGCTTTTAGCAGAGCAGATCAAACACTATCACCCGGACATTGTACTTATATTAAGCATGAAGTATCTCGACGCTGAAAGTGTCTTGGAAATGCGCAATGCGGCCAGGGATGCTGTTTTTATCAGCAGAGACGATGACCCGTTTCCCGAAAAGAATCCGGGCCGTATAGCAACAGCTAAACAGACCGATATCGTAATGACAACAAGTTGCGGCAGGTTTATGAAAGCTTATAAAGACCAGGGTGTGCCTTGCTGCGCGTTTTTGCCGAATATATGCGACCCTGATATACAATACTGGTACCAGGTCCAAGAAAAATGGAAAACAGATATAATATTTACAGGTAAACCTGAACATACCAGGCTTGACCGTTATAACGAGCGATACAATCTTGTCCAGCGGCTTAGTCAAATGTCCAACGCGAGAGTTTACGGAGCTTTTGGCATCCCGCGAGTTGAAGGCATAGATTACTTTTATGCCATTAGCGGCGCAAAAATAGGCTTGAGCATAAATATCGCTAATGACGTAAGGCTATATCATTCTGACAGGTTTATTAATTATATTTCCTGCGGCACGTTTACATTAGCCAAAAGGGTTCCGGATACAGATCTGCTCTTTAAGGACGGCGAGCATGTAAGATACTTTGATACTGCTGATGAATTCTTTAAATTGGCTGATTGGTATCTCAAACATGAACAGGAGCGGGAAAAAATTGCTGAAGCAGGTATGAAAAGAGCTCACAGTGAATTTAATGCTGAAAAGATGGCCAGGCATATGCTTGACCTGATTGAAACAGGCAGTTATGACACTCCCTGGGCAGAAATTTTATAGGGGGTCATATGCCAGGACATCAATGACCCGAATTATCTTTCTACTATCCCTTTTCTCCTTCTTTCAGCTCTTCTTGCGAGTATCTTTTCAGTATGTCTTTTTATCCGGGCTGTTTTTCTCTTTATCCATAGCCATTGCAGCCAGTCCCATAAATTAAGTTTCTTTTTACCTTTGTAAGATAATAAAAGAGAAATTCTATCTTTTTTATTAAAGATGCCATCCGGCAATGTGTAGTTCAACTCTGCAAGGCTCTTTATTATCCATCTAAACTGAAGAACCGAACTCCTGTCCACTCTCTGAAGGTCAAAAAGAGCTATATCGGGAGCATCGGATTTGTCTTTATAATAAAGCAGTATATGGGTGGCATTGAAATCACGGTGATTGAAACCTTTTTCATGCATCCTTCCGGCAAAAATACCGATCCTGTTAATCAAATTTCTTTTTCTGTCACCAGCGTTTTTCCCCATAAAAAATTCAGGGTTGTCTCTTAGCATATACTCAAGAGAAATAAAGGGAGAAAAATCTTCTGTTATGAGAAAAGATTGTACCCAGCAAAACTTAACGAATCTTTCCCCGGCGATAACAGGTGTAGCCGTTCCAAGCCCGCCTTTACGGAAATCGCATATATTTTCAAATTCTCTTTTGCCTTCAGACAAAACCGGTTTTGGAGAAAATAAAGCAAAAATTTTTTTTATCCCTGCAAATTCAGTATGATGACGTTTTAAATAAAAATATTTTTTACCGCTATCGGTTTGAATTTCAAAACGTATTACAGACCTTGCTTTTATTTTTTTTATGGTTTCGCCGTCCTGGTATTTCCAGACAGACTCAAAAGAATCAAAATGCACATCATCCAATACTTTCAGATAATCTTTATTAAATATCAGATGATCTTTTTTTATGCATTCAATCTGCGAAGAAAGGTTTTTCATGCCTGGCCTTTATTTATAACTCTGTCATAGAGTTCCAGTACTTCTGATATATGCTTTTCCATTGTAAAACTCGCTGCTTCAACAGCAGCGGTGGCTCCCATCCTTACCCTGTCTGATTCATCTTCAAGAGCCTTTATCCTTGCAGCTAATTCATCCGCCTTTTGTGTTTTAAGTATATAACCATTTTCATTATCAATGATAAGGTCCGCTGCCCCATTGGAATCGGTAGTAATTACAGGCAAGCCACAGGCCATCGCTTCCAGGCAGACATTTGCAAAGGCATCATAAAGCGTAGGTAAAACAAATATATCACTGCCGGCATAATATTTTTCTATATTACTTTTGGGCCCAAGGAATAAAACCTGTTTGCCCAGGCTATTGTTATCAGCCCATCTCCGGTATGTTCTATGGTTATCTGCCCCTATGACAAAAAGCCTGATTTTATTATTTTTCAAAAAAGACATGGCTTCTAAAACCAAATCAAGCCTTTTTAACTTAAAATCATTTGATACAAAGATAAGGACTAATTCTTCTTTTTTTATGCCGTACTTTTCCCTTAAAGAACTTCTGAATTTCTCTTTTACCTTGGGATTAAATCTTGATGTATCTACCCCATTGTAAATTACAACTATGTTTTCAGGATCTATCCTGTAATGCTCAATAATATTTCTTTTGACAAGCTCGGAATTAGTCATGACAATTTTACACCCTTTATCCACAAATATTCTGTGTTCCAAATAACTCAGAGCTATCCGTCTGGGACCAATCTTTTTAATAAAGCGAACAACAGGGTGGGGATATTTTTGCTGCATCTGGACAGGATTAATGCCGTCTGAAACCCTGAATATGTCCTGATAAAAAATTCTTTCCATGCTGTGAATTATGTCGAATTGCATTTTCGATAGAGCCCGGTTTGTAAAAAAGGCAAAGGAGAGATTCTTAGCAGAAGAAGATAGGCGAATCACCGGCACACGATGAATAATGACACCTGGTTCCTCCTGCCAGCTATTGGCAAAGATATGGACCTCGTGGCCTGCGCGAATCAATTTGCGGCTTAAAAAATATGTATATCTTTCAAGACCACCCTCTTGCAGAGAATATTTTTTACATACAAGTGCAACTTTCATTATAGCCTTTGATAATCAATGTCATTAACTTAAGGGCTGTTCCTTTAAAATCCCCCCTTTGGAGGGGGATTTAGGGGGATGTTGTTTCGTCGATACACTATTAATTTCAATACTGCATGTCAATCTTCTTTGTGTCCTGGCGGCATTGACATTATGATATTTGTTTTATATTTGATTAGCTTGTATCATAAATTTTTTAAACAGGAGAAAAACCCATTTCTCACAGCTCAGCAATAAATTTTTTTTTATGGTTTTATAACTTAGTCTGGAAAATAGTTATACCGGTACTTAGATTAAACAAACGTCTTGCCGACGGATATGAGCAGAGGATACTTAAAAAAAAGTTACCAAAAGCGGATCTGTGGATTCAAGCTGCTTCAGTTGGTGAATCATATCTGGCATGTGAAATCCTAAAAAATTTAAGGTTATCATATCCAATCAAGGTTATAGTAACGACCAACACTCATCAGGGATTAGAAATCCTTGAACGATCGATTATAGATATTATCAAGGATCACAGAAAAATAAGCGTATCTCCGGCATATTTCCCTTTTGACAAGCCGTCTGTTATGAAAAAAGCTGTAAGTCAGGTCCGCCCCAAAATTATGGTGCTCCTGGAATCTGAAATCTGGCCTGGCCTTCTGTATGCACTAAAACAACATG
>DAOVDN010000130.1 GCA_030669465.1 Desulfobacterales bacterium
CGATGGCAGGTGGTACAGATATTTTTGGGTATACTCAATTTCTTTAGATACTTTCTTTCCGTCGGTTCTGCTATATGTAAACTGGCTGGTCCGTGGCATGACTCGCATTGGACCTGCTTCATATGAGGTGTCTCTTCTACGCTCTTAAACCCTCCTGGCTTGCCATAACCAGTAGTGTGACATGGTAAGCATTGGGGATCGTGATCTTTACCTCTCATTTGCAGTATTCGAAAATTTTTTGAGTACTTCCAGCCGGAATATGAGTCAACGTGTTCAGGATGACATTCCTTGCATTTTTCCATTCCCACGTATATTGCCGCCGGTTTTTCATCCTTTTCCGCGGAAATTCCATGAGAGCAAAACAACACGCCGAAGGTTAGAAAAAGCACTATCGAAGTAATCGATACCCGGAACAGTTTATTTTTCATAAACATCCCTAATGATATCCTCAAAAACATATCTGCTTATGGTGGTATCTCACCAGAAATTTGAAAACTCATTTTTTTATCCCTGCCTGCCGATAGGCAGGTATGTCCGGACATTCCATATTCTGGAGTAAGGCAACCGTCCTGCCCGCCAATGCCGGACAACAGAGTGCATGCACCGCATAGTATACATAGCGATGGCAGGCGGGGTTGCCGTTTTTTCCGCCGACACGGTCGGCTCGCTCCATAGTTACTGTAACTAAAAGCCAGTTTTCAAATTTCTGCTCACCGGTTATTTGCTGAATGAATATTATACTTTTTTAGCTTTGCATAGAGAGTGCTGCGGCTGATATTCAGTTTTTTTGCAACCTGCAATTTATTCCATCTATACTCCTCCAGCACTCTGGTAAGAAACTTTCTTTCATTCTCTTGAAATGAGCCTATCTTCTCCTCGTTGTTTACAACAAAGCGTATATTGAGTGGAAAGCTCTGTTCGCTGATAAATTCATTCTTGGTAAGAATAAATGCATGTTCAACAATATTTTCCAATTCCCTTACATTCCCGGGCCAATTGTAACGCATCAATATGTCCATGGCTTCCGAAGAAATTCCTTTTACTTTTTTATTCCCTCGTGAGTTCAGCCTTTTTAAAAAATGTTCAACCAAAAGTGATATATCATTTCGTCTCACCCGGAGGGGAGGAATATTTATCGGGATAACATTTAGACGGTAATATAAATCCTCCCGGAAGTTCCCATTTTCCACCTCCTTTTTTAAATCCTTGTTTGTAGCCACTATTATCCTGATATCTACTTTAATAGTTTCTATGCCTCCCAATCTTTCAAACTTTTGAAATTGAAGAAATCTTAGGAGCTTAACCTGTGACATCAGTGGAATTTCTCCGATTTCATCCAAAAAAAGAGTTCCCTTGTCTGCTGATTCAAATCGTCCGATCTTCCGATGCGTTGCACCGGTAAACGCGCCTTTTTCATGGCCGAACAGCTCACTTTCAAATAATGTCTGTGGATAAGCAGAGCAATTCACGACAACAAAAGGTTTATCTTTTCGATAACTATGTAAATGAACGGCTTTTGCTACAAGCTCTTTTCCGGAACCGCTCTCTCCCTGAATCAGTACAGTTGCATCGGTAGGAGCTATATCTGAGATCAACTTGTAGAGCTGCCGCATTTTATGATCTCTTCCGATAATACCCCCATAGCCTGAAAACATTTTGACTTTATTTTCCAGCTCTTTCATTTTTTCGTTGTTCAGGGCAATTCTTCTTATAATGCCTGCGACCTGTGAAAGCATAAGATAGAGAAAACGCAAATCTTTTCCGGAAAAAACAGTATGCGCAGAGCCGAGCAAAATCACCCCCCCAATAACATCCTCTTCCTTAATTATCGGAACAACAGACAGAGACTTATAGCTATCAAAGTTTTTCAACCAGGCATATCCCCTGGCGCTCAGTTCATCAATATTTATGGGATGACGTATCGATGCAATAGCCGAGACAAGACGTTCTCTGTCTTCCGTATCCAGGTGCCTGTAACCATCAGCCTTAACAAATCCGCTTTTCTCTTCGTTAAGAACAAGGGGGACTATCTCTTCAAAAGAAAGTATATTTTTGGTCCGGTCGGTTATAAAATCAAACGCTTCTCCCAGGGATTTCTTTTCACTGATCCTGCGGGTTATATCATAAATGGATTCCATTTCCTTGTACGATTTTTCAAGCTCTCTGGTCTTTTCTTTTACTGCCTTTTCAAGATCGTACGTATAATTTTTGAGTCTTTGTTTGATCTTCAATTTCTCTTCAGCACGCTTTAATGCTACTGAAAGAACTTCTTCGCTAATAGGTTTTGTGATAAAATCAGATGCCTCGAGCTGTAATGATTTCACAGCAAGCTTCATATCTCCGTATCCTGTTATCACAATGACCTCTGTCTCCGGATTTATCTTTTTGATCCTTCTTAAAACATCTATACCGTCTATCTCGGGCATTTCTATATCTGTTAAAACAATAGAAGGGGCCTCCTGTTCAAAAAGCTCAATGCCGTGCTTTCCGTTTTCCGCCGTTATAACATCATAACCCTCACTTCTAAGCGATATACTCAGTAGTTTTCTGATGCCCTCTTCATCATCTATTAACAAGATTTTTAACATAACAACTCTTCATATTTTAGGCTGCGCATCACTTCGATGTAACTCAAAGTAGTTTGATTTCGAAAATTAGAGATAAATTAAGGAGCCGGATACTATTAAAAAACGATCTAAAATCATAGATATAATAGGGCAATATTTAATGCGTTGTCAATATAATAAGTGTTTAATTAAAGCTCTGTCCTTTGTCTCCTGTTTTGTTTACAACAAGCGGTTATCATGATATAAACACAGCCTAATGATTTTGAATCAATCCACAACTATCTATGAATGTAAAGAATCCAGGCCAAAAGGACGTAATTTTCTCTGAATGTAAATAAGGGACTCGGAAAAAATGAATAGAGAGCGCGAAAAGATCGATTTTGATGTACTTTTTGTGGGAGGCGGCCCTGCATGCCTTGCAGGTGCTATCAAATTAATGCAGTTGGCTGAAAAGAAAAATATCAGCATTGACGTTGCTCTTATTGAAAAAGGAGCGGATATAGGTTCAAATGCTTTGAGTGGTGCCATCCTGAATCCTGTTGCGCTGAAGGAGCTTATTCCGGATTTTCTGGAAAGAGGATGTCCTGTTGAGGCAACTGTCAAAGAGGACGAGTTCTATTTCCTGACCAGTAATAAATACTATCGTCTCCCTTTTACACCCAGATATATGCGCAACAAAGGCTTTTACATTATAAGTCTTTCCAGGTTCACAAAGTGGCTTGCAGGGATCGCTGAAGAGCTTGGAGTAAATATCTTTCCCGGTTTTGCGGGAAATGAGGTCCTTTATGGCCTGGATCAAAAAACTGTTACAGGAGTTCGCACCGGAGATAAGGGTCTTGGAAAGGATGGCTCGCCCAAAAGCAACTTTGAGCCTGGAATAGATTTACTGGCAAAGGTTACTCTTTTTGGAGAAGGCGCAAAGGGAAGTCTTATGCAGGATATTGCAAAAAAGTTTGATATCTCTTCCGGAAAAATGCCGCAGGTGTTTGAAACAGGCATTAAAGAGGTTATCCAGCTTCCCAAAAATAATTATTTTACAACCAGCAAAGGCAATGATATTCATATGTTTGGCTATCCTCTGGGCTTTAATACTCCCGGCGGCGGTTTTATCTATGAGATGGAGGGTAACAAAGCAGCTTTAGGGTTTCTTGTAGGGCTTTCCTACCAGGATCCCATGCTCGATCTGTATGAGGAGTTCACAAAATTCAAGCACCATCCTTTTGTGTCAAAAATAATCGCCGGTGGCAAAGTAATTGAACAGGGCGCAAGGACTGTTTCCACAGGAGGATATTATACTATTCCAAGGCTTGCTGTCGACGGCGGGATGTTTGTAGGCGGCAGCGCGGCAATGCAAAATACGCCGGGATTAAAGGGTATCCATCTATCTATGAAATCGGGCATGCTGGCAGCAGAAGCAATCATAGAAGCCTTTGAAAAGAATAGCTTCAGCCGGAAAACCCTTGGTTATTATAATGAATTGTTTGAAAAAAGCTGGGCAAAAGAAGAAATTTTTGAAGGAAGAAATTTTTCCCAGGCTCTTTCAAAAAAAGGCCTGATTAAACTTATACATCTTGGCGCTCAATATTTCACCAAAGGTCGAGGCATATGTGACAGGATGCCTGTTGAGGAAGATTACAGGACGTTAAAGGCTGTAAAGGGTGGTATAGAGGATTTCGCTTTGACAGATTTGGACAAAAAGGCTTTTGATGGTGTTTTGTATGTAGACAAACTTACCGGCGTTTATCTGTCCAGGACAATGCACAGAGAGGATCAGCCATGCCACATTCTTGTTCATGATAAGAATCTGTGTGTAACTGACTGTTTTGAAACTTATCGATGTCCATGTACGAGATTCTGCCCGGGCAACGTCTATGAAATCGAGATAGATGAAAAGACATCACAAAGAAAGCTTAAACTTAACCCATCTAATTGTCTTCATTGCAAAACTTGCAGCGTAAAGGATCCGTATGGAAATATAACCTGGACATGCCCGGAAGGTGGGGAGGGGCCCGGGTATACAATGCTTTAATAAAAGGTAACCCTG
>DAOVDN010000165.1 GCA_030669465.1 Desulfobacterales bacterium
GAAATATGGCGCACGGGCGAACATGTCTTTGCCAGATACCTTTTCGATGTGATGGACACGCTTTCAGTTGCCGTCATCGCCCACATCGTGGCGATCTGCCTGGCAACCGTTGTCGGGATTATAGGCCGATTGCGCAACTGGACAGGCTCATTCATCAAGGTGGCCGCTTACAACATTCAGGCCTATCCTATCGTGGCTGTTGCACCCATCATCTTTATTCTTTTGGGTGATGGACTCTCCTCCAGGCTCTTGATAGCTGTTATGATCAGCTATTTTCCATTGCTTTTGTCCTTCATCGGCATCCTATCCGAACCTGTGTCCCATATTGAGCATTTTTATGACGTTACCGAGAGAATGAATTGGCGCTTACAGGTTAAAATCCGTGCTTTTGAAAACATCAATAAGCTCACCACGGTCATTGTAGGAAGTGCAACACTTGCCATGGTTGGTACCATTGTGGCAGAGTTTATTGCTGCCAACGCCGGTATAGGATACAGCATCCGGATAGCCCTATACCAGAGCGATCTTGCAAAAATCCTGATCGCACTTTTTCTGATCGGGATGTTCACGACAGTCTATCTGGTCTGCCTGGAATGGATAGGATACCTAACCCGAAAGAGATGGGAAATACCTGAAGGAGCTATGCAATAATGGGGCAACTGTTTAAAAGGGCGTGTCTTCTGGCTGCTGCCATCACCATTGCCATTGTGATTGGCGCCTGCAACAAAAAGGCCGGGGAAACCATAGACCATGTGACATATCGGCTCAAGTGGATCTTCAACATCAGTGTGATTGGTGACCTTTATGCTGATGTACATGGATTTTTTGCTGATCAGGGGCTCCAAGTGACTATTAAAGAAGGAGGCCCTGAACGTGACGCGATTAAGGAATTAGAACTTGGTCACGCCCAATTTGGTGTGGCGTCGGCCGATCAGGTCATCCGCGCTCTTTCCAAGGGCGCTCCTGTGATGGTCATCTCCCAACTCTTTCAGGCAAATCCCCTTCAATGGATTTACAGGCCGGAGAGAATCCGTATAGAGAGAGCTGAGGACCTCAAAGGAAAGACGATCGGCATCACCTATGGCGGCAACGATGAAACCATCATGCGGGCCCTTCTTGCAAAATATAACATCAGGGACAACGAGGTGAAATTCTTTAGTGTGCGCTACGATTACACACCTTTTTACGAGGGGAAAGTCGATCTTTGGCCTGTTTACCGGAATGCCGAAGGGATCGTCATCGGTGAAAAACTTCGCAGGGCAGGGGAAGAGGTTAAATTTTTTGACCCGGATGCCTTTGGCATCCGATTTGTCGCCAACTCGGTCATCACCACAGAATATATGTTGAAAGAACGCCCCGAGAGAGTCCGGAAATTCATGACCGCACTGCTTCGGGGCTGGCGAGAAGCCCTTGATCCGAAAAATGAGGAAAAGGCTGTAACAACCATCCACGAGTTTGATAAGGATACTCCGATTGAGATTATAAGGAAACAGCTTGCAGCCACAAGGATACTCATGGCCCCGTCACCGGAGATTGAAGTAGGAAGAATTGATGTCGAGGCCTGGAAACAGACGGAACGAATCATGCTGGCCCAAAAGCTGATTCCCGGACCAGTATTTGTAGAAAAAGCTCTGAGGCATGGCAAGTCGTTCGTGAAATATCAAGACAAGAGAAAGAAAGGTGTGTTCATATCGGGAAAGGGGGACATCTCCATGCTCCGGCCTGGAAATGAGGAGATATTTAATATTTCAAATCCGCATATTCCACCCATCCGCCGGCCAGCACAAGGGCACGGTCAAAGTCGGAGATTGAAAAAGGTATCTCCTCTTTCTGCCTGTCAGCTTTTATAATAAATAAATTTTTTTCAAGGTCTGTTTCAATAAGAGTTTCTTTGCCGGCAAAATTTAAAAAAAGATGGTCAATAGTTTCGGCAGGTAGTTCCACTGCCAGCATACCGCAGTTAAACATATTCTGCCTGAAAATTCTTGCAAAGCTTTCAGCTATTACCAGGTTGATGCCGTTTACTTCAAGGGCCCATGGCGCATGCTCTCTGGAAGATCCGCATCCGAAATTTGCCCGTGTAATGATAACGCTTTTTCCTTTTATACCTTTATGCGGAGTGAATCCCTCAAGTTTAATATCTTCCAGAAGATATGGTTTAAGCGCTTCTTTGGAAATTTCCGTAAGATATTTTGCAGGAATGATTTCGTCTGTGTTGATATCTGATCTGTCAAGAAAGAGCACCTTCCCGCTGAAATTTGTCATTATTGCCTCCATCGGGGCTCAATTTATACTTTGAACGGTCATAATCTAGGGTTTCTTATCGTGTTTTTCACCACGAAGACCACGAAGCACACGAAGATAAAATTATTCTTTAACCCCGACCTTCGCGACCTTCGTGTTCTTCGTGGTTTAAATTTGATTATGCCCAAAGCGGATTTATTTTCAAAAAGCTAAATCGCTGCCCTTTTATAGAGTTTGGAATTTGTGATATATCCCGCGATAGCTGTTGCCGCTGCTGTTGCAGGGCTCATGAGATGCACCATACCCCCTTTGCCCATGCGGCCGTTGAAATTCCGGTTCGTTGTTGATGCGCATACTTCGCCTTCCGCAAGTACGCCGTTGCTCATTCCCAGACATGCGCCGCATGTCGGATTTGTAACACAGAATCCGGCATTCATGAATGTTTTAAGGATTCCTTCTTCCAGCGCCTGGCTGTAAATCTTTGGCGTTGCCGGAGATAGAATGCCTCGGACGGAATCGCTGATTTTTTCTCCGGTTAACACCTGGGCGGCAACACGGAGATCTTCGATCCTTCCATTTGTGCATGATCCGATATAGACCTGGTCTACCTTTATTCCTTTCATGTCCTTTACAGGTTTTACATGGTCTGGTTTATATCCGAATGTAACCTGCGGTTCGAGGCGGCTCACATTATGTTCGATCACATCGTCGTATCCGGCGTCATGATCAGGAGAAAACTTAGCAAAAGCTTCAAGCGCCGCTTCTTTTGTTGCATATTCATCTTTGATAAATTCCCAGAGATATTCTACTGTTGTCATATCCGGCTTGCATATGCCGCAAGTTGCACCCGCTTCAACCGCCATGTTGCAGAGCGTCATCCTCGCTTCCATGCTCATGGCATCCACAACAGATCCGGTAAATTCTATTGTCTTGTTGGTTGCGCCGTTTACGCCTAACCGGCCGATAATGGAAAGGATCACATCCTTTGCATAAACACCTTCAGGCATCTGACCGCTTATGTTAATTTTGATGGTCGAAGGATAGTGAAATGCGCACACGCATTTCAGGATGCCTACCTCAAGGTCAGTTGTTCCAACACCGGCTGCAAATGCGCCAAATGCACCATGGGTGCATGTATGAGAATCTCCCATAATCAGAGTATAGCCCGGACGCACAAACCCTTTTTCCGGAAAAATTGCATGACAGACCCCGTTTCTGCCGATATCAAAAAAATCCCGAATATTGTGCCGCTTTGCCCACTCTCGCAGAATCTTACCCTGCATAGCTGTTTTTGAATC
>DAOVDN010000137.1 GCA_030669465.1 Desulfobacterales bacterium
TGGAGGAATGCCTCGAACCGGCGGGAAAAGGAAAAATGTCGACATGGCTTTATCGTGATTTTATTCTTGCATATTTTGGGAAGAAAGTGTCAAATATACAAAATGGAGTTGATGTCAATACCCGTTTTTTCCTTGCTCAAGAAGGGGCTCGTTTGACTGAAAAACAGGGAAAACAGAAGACATTTTGCCGATGAAAACAGACCTTTCCTTTCTTCATGTTTCTGCGTTAGCACTCCTTGGGACAGTTGCAATTGTCGGGTTCTATATAGGCCGTGTTGCCAAGCGTATCAGACTTCCGTCAGTTGTTGGCTATATGATTTTTGGAGTCATCCTCGGGCCGTCCATACTAAAGTGTAAAGCCAAGGGGACATTGACAAAGACCCTCTATGCAATAGTGGGGTTTGACGATGGCCTGGCCATTATAATTTTTGGGTTTGGCGCCAGCTTTGCAAAGAGTCTCCTCGATATCTTGATCATCATTTTTGGTGTTGTTTTGCTGACCGCAGGACTGTCAACACGCTGGCACCTGTCTTTGATTCTGACCAATATGATGCTTGGATTTGTGCTGGTCAACAGCCGGCATGAGGCGCTGGTGCAACGCGTAAGGGCTCCGCTACTTGAAATCATGCCGCTGGTGTTCATACTGTTTTTCTGTCTTGCCGGCGCAAACATGAAACTATCGGCCATTCCTGCTTTGGGAAGTATAGGAGCAGTTTACATACTGGGACGATCAGCGGGTAAGATTGGAGGGGCCCGTCTTGGGGCCTCATTTGGTCGCGTCGAGGAGAAAGTAAAAAAATACGTGGGCTTGGGTATTCTCTCCCAGGCAGGTGTCGCAATCGGTCTATCGCTCATTGTCAAGCAGGAATTCTCTCAGCTCAACCTACAGTATAACCTGCCGCACGCCGCGACAATTGCCGTTATAGTGCTTACTACCATCACTTCGACCTGTGTTTTCTTTGAGATAATTGGCCCGATTCTTACGAAGTTCGCTTTAAAAAAAGCAGGCGAAATACCGGATGAGGCATCATAGTGATGTCTGGATAACGTGGCTTTAAGGCAACAAGAGGAGGCAACATGGCAGGGGCAAAGGATAAAAAAAGTCTTGGTAAAATTGCCGATTTGATGGAGCAACTGAAACAGCGTAAAGTCCCTGTGGTCCCCAGGCGAGCTACTGTCAGTGAAATTATAGATGCTTTTGCTGTGTCGGATCACTCGCGAATCCTGTACGTCGTGGATGACGAATGCAGATTCATAGGCGTCCTTTCCCTGGGAAATATGATCAGGCACGTTTTTTTCCATTACCACGATCCATCATCAATCGATTCTCGAAGTATCATAAACATGGTTGTCTCAGAAAAGGCCGGCGACTTCATGCAAAGGGAACCAATGTTTGCCATACATTCTGAGGACGTTGAAGACATACTCCAGCGCATGATCGACCACAACGTCAAGGAGATTCCCATCTTGGACGATGAGAAAAGGGTCATAGCGGACATCACCATCGTTGATCTTCTCAAGTATTATAAGTCTGTCAAAGGGCCAGATTGATCTTCTGGAATTCCGATAAAGGATTAAACAGAGGAATTTTGATCCTCTTAAAATATTTTTAAATTTTTGTCTACTAAGAGACAAAAAAAGTGTCCGTAAAACTGAGCTTAAAAGAATTACCTTTGAATTTAAGATTTTTTATTACCGTTTGGCATAACCTCTTTCGGCTTATTAGTTATTTCCAGTTTTTATGGCATCTTATTGTTTTTTATGATTTATGGAATATGTTATGCTATGATCAATGGCAGCCAGAGGGCATTTGTGGTCGATTTAGCGCCGCAACATTTAAAAGGAACTGCATTGGGAGTATTTCATACAGCAATAGGGTCGGTTGCCCTTCCGGGCGGATATATCGCGGGATTATTATGGGATAAAGTAAGCCCTGAAGCCACATTTGGTTAAGGTCTTATATTAGCGATAATTTCAGCGGTATCACTTGTATTTGTAAGGTAAGTGAGGAACTCTGGAAAATTGAAACACGAGTTGAAGATGAGAAGACGCAGAAGTAATAATAACCATTGAAAGGATTGAAAGGAGGAAAATTATGTTTGATATCATTAAAAAGGTCATGCTAACGGGAGTAGGATTGGCCGCTATGACCAAAGACAAGGTAGAAGAAGTGGCCAGGGATCTTGCAAAAAAGGGGAAGCTGACGGAGAAAGAGGGAAAGGCATTAGTTGATGATCTGTTGAAAAAGTCGGAGAAGGCCAAAGAGGATCTGGAGAAAGATATAGAAAAAGTGGTAAAGGATACCATGAAGAAGATGAACCTTGCCGGAGCGGAAGAATTGTCAAATCTGACAAAACGAATAAAGAAACTGGAGCAGGCTTTGAAAGAAAAAGGCTCACAGAGCTGATGTTAAGCATCCGAAAAATCGGCATAATCGGCCGAGCTTACCGTCACCTGAACCGATACCGCCATATCCTTACGGTCTTGTTTAAATACGGCTTTGGGGATCTGGTGGACATTCTGAAGATCGAACAGTATCTTGAAATCGGTCTTCAGATGATTTCCAGAAAACGACGTGAGCAGGTCGAAAAACTCAGCAGAGCGGAACGGGTACGGATGGTTATGGAAGAGCTTGGCCCGACCTTTATCAAGTTGGGCCAGATACTTTCCACCCGTCCGGACCTGATTCCCGTTGAATTTATACAGGAACTTTCAAAGCTCCAGGATAATGTCCCTTCCTTTCCCTATCCCGAAGCCAGACAAATTATAGAATCCGAGATTGGAAGGCCGCTCGAAGATATATTCCAACACTTTGAGAATACACCCCTTGCCGCAGCCTCCATAGGCCAGGTTCACAGAGCACAGTTGAAGGACGGCGAGGAAGTGGTAGTCAAGGTTCAACGTCCCGGCATCCGCAAAACCATTGAAGTTGATCTGGAGATTATGCTTCATTTAGCTTCCCTTATGGAGCGGCATTTAGAGGAATTGCAGGTACACCGTCCCGTCAGGATTGTTCAGGAATTTGCCCGTACCCTGGAAAAAGAGATAGATTACACCATAGAAACCTCACATATAGAAAGGTTTGCCCGCCAATCTATGGATGATCCGACTGTCTATGTTCCCAAGGTTTTTCGGGATACAACAACGGAACGTATTCTTACCATGGAGTATATTGACGGAATCAAGGCATCCGAGATTGATCGTATTGAACGTGAAGGATTGGACAGAAAGATCATTACCGCGCGAGGGGCTGACCTGATTCTAAGGCAGATATTTGATTACGGTTTTTTCCATGCTGATCCCCATCCCGGAAACATCTTTGTTTTGCCGGACAATGTTATCTGCTATATTGATTTCGGCATGATGGGGTCCATTGACCGGCAGACACGGGAGGATTTCGCAGATTTTATTCATACCGTGGTACACCATGATGAATCCAGGGCCACGCAGATGCTCCTTAAACTCACCGAATATGATGAAAAACCGGATGTGCGTGTTTTGGAAAGAGATTTGACGGAGTTCATCGGACAGCATCTTTATGTGCCGCTCAAAGACCTGCAAATGGAAAAACTTCTCCAGCAAATCCTGAAGATGATTTCCCGCCATCGCCTGCAGATACCGCAGAATCTTTTTCTTATGATGAAGGCATTGGCTACTGTGGAGGGAATTGGACTTTTGCTTGATCCTGATTTTGAAATGATTAAGCAAACCATCCCCTTTATTAAGCGAGTCAAGATGGCCCGCTATCATCCTAAACGAATGGCAAATGACATTATCAGGTCCGGTGTCGAGTTTGTTAAACTCATGCAGGAAATTCCAGGAGAGACACGCGAGATTCTGGAACAAATGAAGCAGGGCAAGATCAAGATGGAGTTCGAGCACAAGGGGCTTGAGCCGATGTTGTCCACCTACGACCAGATCAGCAATCGGATTGCTTTTGCTATTGTCATCGCGGCGCTTATAATCGGCTCCGCATTAATCGTTCTTTCCAAGACACCACCTTTCCTGTTCGGCATTTCTTTCATCGGTATCATCGGTTTCCTGGCAGCCGCGCTTATGGGCCTATGGCTTCTTATAGCGATTCTGAAAAAGGGGAAGCTTTAGGAAAAGCATGCTTGCGCAACGCAAAAGCTCTTCGTCGCTGCTTTTCTCACCAAGCTTCTGCTTGCTCTGCCCATACTGATATTGCTAAATGGTAGTGGCTTAATTGTCAAGCATTAATTCACAATTCAAGCTTTGACACCAATTTCAATTCAAGCTTTGACACCAGACACCATTCTATATCCTCTGCTTGTTCTCTTTCGATTTCAGCAAGTCAAACCTTCAGATAGGCATACTTTTCACGCTGAAATCTTGAGGCATTCCC
>DAOVDN010000005.1 GCA_030669465.1 Desulfobacterales bacterium
GGCTTTGGGTCAGATATCAATAAGGTTACGCTCTTTTATAAAGACGGAACAAAGGAACCTCTTCCTGCAATGAAAAAGGATGCCGTTGCGCATATTCTTCTGGATCGAAT
Source organism: Desulfobacterales bacterium (assembly GCA_030669465.1). Next base: position 111 of record DAOVDN010000005.1, read on the forward strand.
TGTAAAGATAGCGAAGCTTCGCCTCAAACCGACGAGCTGAGAAGAATAGCAATCCATTGCTCGAAGCGAAGCGTTGCTGGTTTCTGGTTGCTCGTTGCTGGTTCTGGATGCTGGATGCTGGATGCTGGTTTCTGGATGCTGGTTTCTGGATGCTGGTTTCTGGATGCTGGATGCTGGATGCTCGTTGCTGGATGCTGGATGCTCGTTGCTGGTTGCTCGTTGCTGGATAAAGAGCGTTCCATCTAACCTGTCAGGCAAAATCATCAATCTGTTCTTTGCTCTCCCGCCTGCCTTGCCTGAGCACAAGCGCTTGAATTTCGCATACTTGGTTACGGCGAGTGCAATGGCTGGCAGGTCTTTTGCGGATGAATAAGAAGGAAAAGAATTCCTTATTTCATCCAGCATCCAGCATCCAGCATCCAGCAACCAGTAACCAGTAACCAGTAACGAGCAACCAGTAACCAGTAACCAGTATCACGCGCTAACTAGCTGGAATAATGAGTTTTCACAAAAATTTGACACAAATGTTAAGATATTGCTCCATATAGTACGACCTATGACCAATACCCGGGATTTTACTATCGTAATCAATGATGTAAAAAACACTCTTCGATTTCTGGCTGAAACAGGGTGCTGGGGTTTTGACTGCTCAAAGAAAAGCCTTGAAATAGTTAAGAATTGGGGAGGCAAAGAGACCTTTTCGCCTGAAACTCTGGAGAGTATCCGCATCGATCTTGGCGACTGCCGGCGCTGCAAGCTTTCTAACAGCCGCAACAATATTGTTTTTGGAGCAGGGGACTGCAAAGCAAGACTTGTATTTGTAGGCGAAGGACCTGGATTTGAGGAGGACAAAAAAGGAGAACCATTTATTGGCGCTGCAGGACAGCTTCTTACCAAAATAATCCAGGCAATAAATCTTACCCGTGAACAGGTCTATATCTGCAATATCATAAAGTGCCGCCCCCCGGGAAACAGAAATCCTTTGCCCGATGAAATAAAGGCCTGTTTGCCTTTTTTGGAGCGCCAGATTAAGGTCATAAAACCGGATTTCATATGTGCGCTCGGAACTTTTGCAGCCCAGACACTTCTCGACACAAAGATACCCATCTCAAGTCTCAGGGGCCGTTTTCATGATTACAAGGGAATAAAGGTTTTGCCTACATATCATCCAGCATACCTTCTCCGTAATCCCAGCAAAAAACGTGATGTCTGGGAGGATATGAAGAAGTTGATGAAAGAGATGGGGATGCGCCCGATCAAGCAAGCTTGAAGCTCAAAGCTCAAAGCTCAAAGCTGTATGGTTAAAGAAGTGGACTCGTTGTCGGATAGAAAATACGGATTATGAAATATAAACTTCTCATCGTTGCACTGTTGCTTTTTTTGTTGTCCTGTCCTGAAATCGGTCTTGCAGACAGAAATGAGATTTATATCATCAAAGTATCAGGTTCCATAAATCCTGGTGTGGCTGATTTCGTAAAACGCGGAATTAAAAAGGCATCAGATGATAATGCTTCCTGCATTATCATCGAGCTTGACACGCCCGGCGGTCTTTCTGCATCGATGCGTGAAATTGTAATGGCTATATTTGGAAGCAAGGTGCCTGTTGTGGTCTATGTGGCGCCTAGTGGGGCAAGGGCCGCTTCAGCAGGAGTTATGATCACTATTGCCGCAGATATTGCTGCCATGGCTCCGGGAACTAATATCGGGGCTGCACATCCTGTAGGGCTGGGTGGTAAAGAAATAAGCGGGCCGATGGCAGAAAAGATAGTCAATGACATGGTGGCCTATATAAAGAGTATTGCAGAAAAACGGGGAAGAAACGTAACATGGGCTGAAAAGGCTGTCCGTGAAAGCGTGTCCATAACTGAAAAAGAAGCTCTGAAAGAAAATGTTATAGATATTGTGGCAAAAGATACAGATGACCTGATAAGACAGATTAACGGCCGTAATGTAGAAGGCAAATGGATTTTAAAACTCGATATTTCCAAAAAGAAAATATTAAAAGAAGGCATAAGGACAAAAATCTTAAAGACCATAAGCGATCCCAATATTGCATATATCCTTATGATGATAGGCTTTGCAGGCCTTTATTTTGAGCTGTCTCATCCGGGCGCTATTTTTCCGGGAGTCGTGGGAGCGATTTCGTTAATTTTAGCATTTTTTGCCTTTCAGACGCTCCCTGTTAACTATGCGGGAATTCTTCTTATCATCCTTGCCATTGTCTTTTTTATTATGGAGATGAAGATTACAAGTTACGGGCTTCTTAGTATTGCCGGGATTGTCTCGCTTTTTTTAGGTTCCCTTATGTTGTTTGAAAACACCAGCCCTGAGCTGGGGCTCTCATGGCATGTGCTTCTGCCGACAATCGCTATTGTGTCAGGCTTTTTTGTTATTCTATCAGGACTGGTTTTTAAATCGCATCTGTTAAAACCAAAAACAGGAGCAAAGGGACTTGTCGGAGAAATTGGAGTGGTAAAAAAAGCAATTAAGCCCGAAGGTAAGGTATTTGTTCACGGTGAGTTGTGGAATGCGACTTCAAAAGATCCAATAGAAGAAGGTATCAAAGTCCGGGTGGTAAAGGTTGATAACCTTGTTCTTGAGGTCGAACCTGTTGGTTAGAGATCATCGGCTTTTAATTCCCCACCTGATTTTTTTCTTGACACAAACGAACTTTTTATTTTATTAAATCTTTTTTGATAGTTTCAATAGGAGTGAGTATTGTGAAAAAATATACATATAGTGCAAAACAGTCTGACAACACAGGCAAATGGTATGTTGTTGATGCAGAGGGAGCGATTCTTGGAAGACTTGCGTCTTTGATAGCTTCACGACTTAGAGGTAAACATAATCCGTTGTTTACTCCTCATGTTGATACTGGTGACAGCGTTATAGTTATAAACGCGGACAAGATCGCCCTTACAGGTAGAAAACTGGAGCAGAAGCGCTATTACAGACACAGCGGTTATATAGGAAGCCTCAAGACCATTACTGCAAAGAAACTTCTGGAGAAAAAACCCGAGGATCTCATCCGTTTTGCCGTAAAGGGCATGCTGCCTAAAAACAGGCTTGGGGCAAAACTTTTCAAAAAATTAAAGGTTTATGCGGGAGATAAGCATCCTCATGATGCTCAGATGCCCGAGGTTATGGAATTACCGGAGAATTAGATGAATAAAGAAAATGTTTATTACGCAACAGGGAAACGAAAAAATGCAATCGCCAGAACCTGGCTAACGCCTGGAAATGGTGAAATTATCATTAATAACCGGGCTGTGGACGACTATTTCAAGCTTCGAACAGTGAAAACAGATATGACTCAGCCGCTTGTTCTTACAAATACCCTTGGATCTTTTGACGTAAAAGTCCGGGTTATGGGTGGAGGTATTTCAGGACAGGCCAGTGCAATCAGGCATGGCATCACCAAGGCGCTTATTATAGCTAATCCTGATCTAAGGCAGCTTCTGAAAAAAGCCGGCTTTGTTAAGCGTGACCCAAGGGTCAAAGAAAGAAAGAAGTACGGACAGAAGGGTGCAAGAGCCCGTTTTCAGTTCTCAAAGCGTTAGAATATATTTTTGGTTTCATGGGGGAGCCACATCTCTTATCCCCCATTTCTTTTTTTTAAGCCTTCCATCCACCTATCCAGGCCGTGCACTCCTCAAGCGATTCGGAGGAGACTGTTGACAACGTACAACAGTCAATATACCACATACAACAAGTATACAAGTTAGCGCACCTTCGGTGCGGGGTGATAGCTGATAGCTGTTGGCTGTTGAGCCACTCAACTTACCTGTCTGCGTGCAACGCACAGGCAGATCAGCTTAATACTTAAGAAACGACGCATTGCCGTTGATCACAAACTCAGCCAATTAATGGTGGGCAATGCCCACCCTACAGCATTGCGAACAGGACTTAAGAAATGGCTAATCTTTTGTAGGGTGGGCATTGCCCACCATTTTCGGCCTGTCAACCTCTTGATAGAATTGACTAAAAAAAGAAATTCCCATATAATTAAATTATGGAGCTGCTGAACTATTTCATAAGGCGGTTTTTGCTTGTGATTCCAACGTTTATCGGGATCACAATACTATGCTTTGGGCTTATCCAGTTTGTGCCTGGTGGACCTGTAGAACAGATTATCATGCAGATGAAAGGGATAGGCGCTGCTGAATCAAGCAAAGGAGCCGGAGCCGGCACATCTATTTCCGAGCAGCAGAGAAAAGCAATAGAAGCTCATTTCGGCTTTGATAAACCGATTGCAAAGCGATACTGGAAATGGCTTGTGACAGACAGGCTCGGCATGAAAATGGAGTCCTATAAATTTCCCAACAAGACCGCATGGCAAGTCATCAGACAGCGCTTCAAGGTATCTCTTGTCTTTGGAATAACAGGCTTTATTCTCTCCTATCTTGTTTGCATCCCACTTGGCATATTAAAAGCTCTACGGCACAATAAGATGTTTGATTTTGTATCAAGCATAGTTGTCTTTGCAGGATATGCTCTTCCAACCTTTGCACTTGGAATGGTCTTGAAAATGCTTTTTTGCGGGACAGTGGAAGGTCTGTGGGACTTTTTTCCTGTATCCGGATTTCATTCAGACAATTTTGCCGACCTGACATTCTGGGAACAGACAAAAGATATATTCACGCACATGTTTTTTCCCGTGCTTTGCTATGTGATCGGAAACTTTGCAGTTTTGACCCTTCTTATGAAGAATTCTCTTCTTGAGCAGATAGGCAAAGACTACATCAGGACCGTTCTTGCAAAAGGGGGGAGCTTTACCAGAGCCATTTGGGGACATGCTCTGCGCAATTCTTTGATACCAATTGCAACAGGATTTGGCTCTATCTTGACCGTCATGTTTGCAGGTTCCGTGATTATCGAGCAGGTTTTTGAAATACCGGGGATGGGCCGGTTAAGCCTTGAAGCGATTGTAGGCCGGGACTATCCTGTTTTCATGGGCATTCTTTCGCTTACTTCCGTACTCGGTCTTGTTGGAAACATTCTTTCAGACTTCATGTATGTCCTTATAGATCCCAGAATAGACTTTCAGAAAAATTGATGTCTGATAATGATCATTAAACCTTTTAACAATCCGACAACAAGAAAAAGGCTTTTGCGTTTCAAGGAGATAAAGCGCGCTCATATTTCATTGTGGATTCTTGTTGCTCTTTATGCTGTAAGCTTATGTTCGGAACTTATCTGCAACAGCGCTCCTTTGTATGTGAGGTTTAATGAAAAATCATATTTTCCTGTATTTAAGTTTTATTCAGAAGATCTATTTACCGGAAATGGAAAAAAGACAAGACCTGACTACAAAAAGATAAATAATGCTCCGGCCTTTAAGGAAAATCCCGATAATTTTATGATCTTTCCGTTGATTCCTTACGGGCCTTTTGAAAGCATTGATCCGGAATCTATTGCGGTTTCAGATAATATAACACTTGTTTTCACCCCCATGCCCAGGATCGGCACCGTCAATATAAGAAAAGATTATTCAATTGTAAGATCCGCTTCATTTGGTTCCTTTGTCGGCAGGAAAGATAAAAAAGTAAAGGGTCATGTCCTCACAGAATACTTCAGCATTCCAAAAACCTTAAGGGAGGCTGTTAAAGAGCGATTTGCAAACAGAAAAGCACCTCCTGTGCTCTCTCCTATAATCAAAGGTCATAATGGAATGGAAGTAATGATCCGCCTTTCTACTTTTTTTCCGAGAAGAAAGCCCCCGGAAACTGTCAGGCTTACATTCAGGGAAGTTTGGCTGGAGAACAAAAAAGTTTGCAAGCTGGTTTTTACTAGAGATCAGAAGAGAGGGATCAGAGGAGAGGGATTAAAGAAAAGAATATGGAACCGTCTTTCAGAAGAAGACAGAGAAGTACTTTTAAGCCTTGTACAAAGGCGCTTTTCAGGTCCTATCGACCCTCTTGCGCTGACAATCGAAGGCAAACCTTATAAAGTATCTTTTATAAAGGAAGAAGTCCGTTTTCCATTTGCTCCTGTAAAAGGCCACCTGATGGGAATCGACGGAGCAGGCAGAGATGTTTTGGCCAGAATCCTTTATGGCCTGAGAACTTCGCTTACATTTGGCCTGATGCTTGTTGCATGTTCAATGCTTATAGGCATCATCGCAGGATCCATTCAAGGCTATTATGGCGGCGTTATCGACATAACGGGACAGCGCTTTATTGAAATCTGGAGCGCTCTTCCATTCCTTTATATTATGATACTTATGGGATCGACCTACGGGCGGAGCTTTTCCTTGCTTTTGTTTTGTTACGGGCTTTTCAACTGGATAGGAATTTCCTATTATGTGCGATCGGAATTTCTTCGCCTGCGCAAACAAGCGTTTGTAGAGGCTGCAGAATGTTTAGGGTTATCTTCGTATAAGATAATATTTAAACATATCCTGCCTAATGCCATGGTGCCTGTGATAACATTTTTTCCTTTTTCTCTGGTGGGCGCCATAGGAGCGCTTGCCGCCCTTGACTATCTTGGATTCGGCCTTCCACCACCTACACCAAGCTGGGGGGAGCTTCTCTTCCAGGCACAGCAGTACAGGTGGGCATGGTGGCTCATACTCTATCCATCCCTGGCTTTATTTTTTGTCATGCTTTGCGGTGTCTTTGTTGGCGAAGGAATAAGAAACGCTTATGATCCCAAAAGATATACCAGGCTTGAGTGATGGTGCAATATTTTAGGTTTTTGAAAATAAATTTAAGCTTCGGGCATAATCAATTTAAACCAGGAAAAACTCACGAATAAGAGATCGTAAAGAAAGAACCGGCCATAGCTATAAAGAAATTGTGGTAACCTGGCAAACAGTCAGGTAAAAAAATATCCATTTTATAATAGGTTCTTTCTTAACGATCTCTAATCCGCTCAGACAGTTTCCTGCTTTAAATTGATCACACCCGAAGCTTAAATTGCAGATAGCTTGTCGCATAATGCTAAAGTGTTACGGGTTTGTAAATTTCTGCTTAAGGAATTTAAAAGTGCTGGAAGTTGATAATATTACTGTTACCTTTAAAACAGATGAAGGTATTTTTAAGGCGGTTGACGATGTTTCGTTTCATATAAACAGGGGCGAAATAGTCGGACTGGTTGGTGAATCAGGATGTGGAAAATCTGTAACAGCGCTGAGCATACTCCGGCTTATCCCTTTGCCTGCCGGCAGGATTGAAAAAGGCAAAATCCTCTTTAAAGACAAAGATCTGTTAAAACTGAGCGCCGGGGAAATGAGAAAAATACGCGGCAAGGCAATAAGTATGATTTTCCAGGAACCTGCTGCTGCTCTGTCGCCATTGCACAGGATCGGTAAGCAGATGGTTGAAACCATCCTTCTTCATAAGGATATATCCAGGAAAGAGGCCTGGGATATTGCTGAGGCCTGGCTGAAAAAGGTAAGGATTTCAGATATCAAGGAAAGGATGTTTGCATATCCTTATCAGCTTTCAGGCGGTATGCAGCAAAGGGTTATGATTGCAATGGCATTGATGCTGGAACCTGATCTCATCATAGCTGATGAACCGACAACAGCGCTTGATGTAACTATCCAGCTCCAGGTCTTTGAGCTGATCCGGGAAATGAGGCGATCACAAACATCTATACTCCTTATTACTCACGATATGGGCATTGTTTGGGAAATGTGCGACAGGGTAATTGTCATGTATGCTTCAAGAATAGTCGAGGAAGGAAATCTGAGCGATATTTTTTCAAAACCTGCGCACCCTTATACCATTGGTCTTCTTAAGTCGATCCCAAAACTTGCCTGTAATACGGGGAGGCTAAAGGCTATTTCCGGCTATGTGCCGTCACCTTTCAAATATCCATCAGGGTGTTATTTCCGCGATCGATGCCCTCATGCATTTGATCGATGCAAAAAGGAAAGACCGAAGTTTGTTGATCTTGGAGAAGGGCACAGAGCAGCGTGTTTTCTTTTAGAAAAGTGAATTTATACCTTTTAAGAAAAAGTTTTTGGGGTAAAGCAAGGCCTTGATGAAATCGAAGTTTGTTTTGCACTGTAGAGGCTCAAGGCTGAAGGCTCAAAGCTCAAAGCAAGAAACCTGGGTCTCCTACTTTCAGCTTTGAGCTTTCAGCTTTGAGCTTATTCGCAAGCCCCAACCAGTTATTTCTCAACTTAAGACTATGTTGAGCTTCAAAATCTTTTTTGTGAACACTATATGAACAAGCAGGCAGCAGAATTACCGATAATCGAAATAAAGGACCTTAAAACCTGGTTTCCTGTAAAACGGGGTATTATGGCAAGGATAGCAGGATATATCAGGGCGGTTGACGGAATCTCACTTTATATTAAGAAGGGAGAAACCCTGGGTCTTGTTGGTGAGTCCGGATGTGGAAAGACCACGCTTGGCAGGACTTTGTTGGGACTGGAAAAGGCCCGGGAAGGCAAAGTCCTTTTTTATGGAAAGGATCTTCTCTCGCTAAGCCGCCGGGAGTTAACCGGATTGAGAAAGAGGATTCAGATAATCTTTCAGGATCCTCTGTCTTCGCTTAATCCAAAGATGAATGTCCTTGATATTGTTACAGAAGGTCTTGTTAAATTTCATATAATAGAGGGAACCAGAGAAGATCACGCAAAAAGGCTTATGAATGAGGTCGGACTCGATGAAGACGTCATCTATAATTATCCTCATGAATTTTCCGGTGGGCAGCGCCAGCGTATTAATATTGCAAGAGCTATATCTTTAAGACCTGATTTCATTGTATGCGACGAGCCGGTCAGCGCTCTTGATGTATCTGTGCAGGCACAGGTTATAAATCTTCTTATGGATCTGCGAGACAGCTATGATCTTTCTTATCTTTTCATCTCACACGACTTGAGTATTGTAAGCAGCATTGCAAACCGTGTGGCGGTTATGTACCTTGGCAAGATAGTAGAATATGGACCGACCGGTGATATAATCAACAATCCCATGCATCCTTATACAAAGGCTCTTATCAGCGCTGTTCCTGTGCCCGGCCCTTATAAGAACGGGCATAAAAAGAAAAGGATTACCCTGAAAGGGGAAATACCTTCACCGGTTGACCCTCCTCCCGGATGCAGGTTTCATACACGTTGTCCCGAAGTTATGGAAATATGCAAAAAAAAGGCTCCGCAAGGGCTAAGATCGGCCGAACGTCAGGTATGGTGTCATTTGTATCAGGGCGGGTAGATAATTCATGGCAGGCGCATTTCAAGTATCGAGTTTTAGCAAAGAAGCTCTTTTTCTTTTAAGATACCGCACTGTTTAAGGGGGTGTGGGATAATTACATCGATATTTTGTCTGTTTTATGATATATTATATACAAATCATTTGCTATGAAAACCGGTCATCTTGTAATGCTATTGATGTGGGAAAGAAAATTTCTTGACAAATTTATTTTAAGCAGCTATTATAATTAATTTTATCAAAATCAAAACTTATTAACAGATCCCCCATCTGGTATAAGGTTTCCAAATGAGGGATTTTTTTATTTAAAAGGAAGAACTGCCATGGAAAACGCTACTAAGAATGTCAGAAACATAGGCATCAGCGCGCACATTGATTCTGGGAAAACTACGCTTACCGAAAGAATTCTCTTTTATACCAAGCGGATACATGCCATCCACGATGTCAAAGGAAAAGATGGCGTCGGTGCAACCATGGATTCTATGGAGCTCGAAAAGGAGCGTGGCATTACTATTGCTTCAGCAGCCACATATTGCAGATGGCGGGATCATGCGATCAATATTATAGATACTCCGGGCCATGTCGATTTTACAATAGAGGTTGAACGATCTTTGCGTGTGCTCGACGGGGCTATACTTGTTCTCTGTTCTGTAGGTGGTGTTCAGTCCCAGTCCATTACTGTTGACCAGCAAATGAAAAGATACAACGTGCCCTGCATAGCCTTTATTAACAAATGCGACAGGAGCGGAGCAAATCCTTTTCGGGTAATCAAGCAGCTTAAAGATAAGCTGGGCCACAATGCTGTTGCCATGCAGATTCCCATTGGGCTTGAAGCTGATTTGACTGGTGTTGTCGACCTTGTTGCTATGAAGGCTGTGTATTTTGATGGCGATAATGGAGAAAAGGTACGTATAGAGGATATACCTGAAGATCTTCTTCCGGATGCTATGGAAAAGCGAGAAGAGCTTATCGATGCTGCTTCCATGTTTTCAGATGAACTCACAGAAGCTGTTCTTGAAGAAGAAGAAATCACTGAAGATCTGCTTATAGCCGCTTTGCGCAAGGGAACTCTTGCACGCGAAATAACACCTGTTTTTATGGGATCGGCTTATAAAAACAAAGGGGTTCAACCACTCCTTGATGCCGTTACAACTTTACTGCCTGCTCCGTCCGATGTGAAAAACAAGGCACTTGACATGGAGAGCGATGAGGCAGTAGTCACTCTCTCTAATGATCCGAAAAAACCTGTTGTTGCTCTTGCCTTCAAACTGGAGGAGGGACAGTATGGCCAGTTGACGTACATACGGGTGTACCAGGGAACAGTTGCCAAAGGTTCTACAGTAATAAATGTCCGTAACGGAAAAAAGATCAAGATCGGCAGAGTTGTTCGTATGCACGCAGATCAGATGGAAGATATTGAGGCAATACCTGCAGGATATATCGGAGCCCTTTTCGGTATCGACTGTGCCTCCGGAGATACATTTGCAGCTCCGGGTCTCAGCCTGACCATGACATCTATGTTTGTGCCGAATCCTGTGATTTCCCTTGCCATTATTCCAAAGGATAACAAATCTCAGATTAATATGTCTAAGGCTCTTCATCGATTTACCAAGGAAGATCCTACTTTCAAAACGTATGTTGATAATGAGACCAATGAAACTATTATCGAGGGTATGGGAGAGTTGCATCTTGAGGTCTATTTAGAGCGGATACGCCGTGAATACAATGCCGATGTAACTACTGGCAAGCCTCGTGTGGCCTATAGGGAGACCATTACCAGAATGGCTGAATTTAACTATACACACAAAAAACAGACCGGCGGTGCCGGACAGTTCGGTCGAGTGGCAGGTTATATGGAACCTATTACCGAAGAAGATTTCGTATTTGAAAACAAAGTAGTTGGAGGAAGGATTCCAACTCAGTTCATTGCTTCATGTGAAAAAGGTTTCAAGAAATGCCTTGCAAAAGGGCCGAAAATGGGATTTCCTGTTACCGGTATAAAGGTAGTTATAAATGACGGTGCTTCGCATTCTGTCGACTCTTCTGAAATGGCATTTCAGGCGGCTGCCCGCGGAGCATTTTTAGAAGGGTACGCCAAAGCCAGGCCGGTTATTCATGAACCGATCATGAAAGTAGTAGTTGAAACTCCAACCGAATTTCAGGGGTCTGTTATGGGTCTTTTGAACCAGCGTCGTGGAATGATTGTAGGCGCCCAGGATGAAGGCTCTATGTGCGCTATTGAAGCCCAGGTTCCTTTAGCTGAAATGTTCGGTTTTTCAACTGTTTTAAGATCATCGACGCAAGGCACCGCTCAATTTACCATGGAATTTCTCCTTTATAAACAGGTGCCGCAATCGATCGCAGAAGAATTAGCTAAAAAGGCGACAGAAGAAAGAAAAAAATGAAGCAAGAATCAGTAACTTTAAAGAGAGGAGTTTCAACATGACTAAAGAGGAACTTATCCTTTGCAACCCATTAAGGCTTATGGGATATAAGACCGAAGACATCATCCCTGAAGGAGGGTTTGGCGCTGTGTTTGCGCGTGCCGGGGTCGGCAAAACAGCTCTTTTGGTACAACTGGCCTTAAACGCCCTTCTTCGAGGCAAAAACGTCCTTCATATCAGCCTGAATGAGCCGGTAGACAAGGTTAGCCTGTGGTATCAGGAGCTTTTTCGCCATCTTTCAAAATCATGCGAAATTAATCAGATAGACCAGCTCTGGGAGGCCATACTGCCGCATAGATTTATTATGACCTTTAAGATTGAAGGCTTTAGTGTATCAAAGCTTGAAGAAAGACTGACAGACCTGACAGAGCAGGATATATTTTCTCCACAGATGGTTATTGTTGACGGACTTCCATTTGATAAATCAGTACAAGGGCTGCTTTCCGATTTGAAAGCCCTTGCGAAAAATCATTCAATGCATATCTGGTTTACTGTGCGCACACACCGTCATGAAGAGCTTAGTCCCCACGGTATACCGGTTTATCTTTTGCACGTTGCGGATCTGTTCGAGGTCGCTATCCAGCTTCAGCCTGAAGGAAAGGAGATCCATGTTAAAGCTTTGAAGGGAGGGCCTGCAACTTCCGATCATCCTGCCTTGCTTCTGGATCCTTCTACCATGTTGATAAAAGATAAAGGATAACTCAGGTTGATTTGATTAGTTAGATTTGTTATGCCACTAATCAGGGTAACAGTTCGCCACTAAGGCACAAAGACGGCATATGATTGGGGAATTGCGAATTGAGGAATTGAGGAATTAAAATCAATAGAATACCTTCAATTCCTAAATTCCTAAATTCCTAAATTCCTAAATTCCTAAATTCCTAAATTCCTAAATTCCTAAATTCCTAAATTTGCAATTAAGCGAAGCGAATACCTAATTCCCAAATTATGAATTTATAGAGAAAGGGGTAGGGGCTTAAGGGACTTAAGAGGGGGTAAAATGACTCAATGCGTTTTGCTAAATGCAGACTATACATTTCTAAATATTGTAAACTGGAAGAGAGCGATGTGTCTGATGGCAAAGGGCAAAGTTCAGGTTTTAAAGCATTCTGAAAGAATGATCGGAAACGTTGAAGGAATCGTAATAAGAGTTCCCGCTGTTATGAAGCTGATAAAGCTTATTAGAACCTTGTACAGAAACAGAGTGCCTTTCAGTAAAAAGAATGTTTTTATAAGAGACGGATTTAAATGCGCTTATTGTGGCAGCGATAAAGAGAAACTAACAATCGATCATATTATACCTAAATCAAGGGGCGGCGAGACTAACTTTGAAAACTGTGTTTCTTCTTGCAGGGCATGCAATAATAATAAAGGCAGAAAAACACCTAGAGAGGCTAATATGTATCCCAAAGTAAAGGCTTACCAGCCAACAATTTCAGAGTTTTTGAGATTAAAGGTCAAAAAACTCGGTATCAATGATCTTTTAGAAGATTTTGGAATATACTAAGACTGGAGCAGAGAAGTACTAAAACAGATGAAGTTTAAAATAATAATGATATCTATTTTGTGCGTACTTCTGTTTTTTGAGGCACAGGTTGTATTATGCGAAGATTCTTTTTTAGCATTAAATTTGCCTTCGCAAGAGTTATCTCTATCTCTGGATGAAGTCATAAACAGGGTCGAAGAGAGATACGATGTTTCAGGTTTTACGGCACGTTTTGTCCAGGAGTCGACTATAAAGGAGATGGACATAACAGATACTGCTTCCGGGAGGATATTGGTCAAGCGTCCCTGCATGATGAGATGGGAATATGAAAAACCTGACAGACAAATCATCATTACAGACGGCAAAAAGTTATGGGTTTACAGGCCGGATGATAATCAGGTTATGATTGGAAAGTTTCCATCTTTTTTTGGGGATGGCAAGGGCGCAGGTTTTCTTTCAGACGTGAGGCTTATAAGAAAAAAATTCAGTATTGCCTTCGGAAAAAATACAAGTAATTATTATGTACTGAAACTTTTGCCGATAGACAGATCACTTGATTTATCTCTTATATATTTGTCGGTTTCAAGAAAGACCTTTGATATTGTCCGGATAGTTACATATAATTCATACGGAGATGAAACCAGAATTGAGATGGGCGATATTCACTTTACACAGAAACTGGATGATTTCATCTTCAGCTTCGAAGTACCGGAAGGTGTTGATATAATACAGCTTGATGAGTAGAT
>DAOVDN010000011.1 GCA_030669465.1 Desulfobacterales bacterium
CTTCCTTGTGACATGTAAGCAGATATTTCTGGAATAGCGAAATCCTCATTCTGGAGCGAGGCAACCGCGTTGCCGGATTATCCGCCGACACGGTCGGCTTGCTCCAAAAGCGCAACAAATAATTCTCTTTTTGATCACATACCAGGGAACCATCCCTAAATCCCTGAATTCGCAATTAAGCGAAGCGAATTCCTAAATTATGAAATTTAAGAGAATTATATTATAATCTTGGTGTCTTTGTGTCTTAGTGGCCAAACTATTCCCAATATAGAAAAACCAAATGGCAAAAAAGAAAAAGACAGATAGCTTATCTGCCAGGAAATTAGAAGACCACCTGAGGGCCGTCCAAGATCAGACTCTGCTTTATGCCAAAGATCTGGCCAGAATATTTACAGAAAGAAAGGAAAAAGAGAGACAGTTAGAGTTAACCAAACAGCAGCTTGCTCGTTCTGCCAGGATAGCTCTTTTGGGGGAACTGGCCGCCGGAATTGCACATGAGATTAATAACATATTAACACCTGCCATGGGTAATTTATCTATCTTGCTAATGAAAAAGAGCGATCTTCCGGAAGGTCTGATCGAGCGCCTGGAAATAATAGAACGGAGTGTGGTAAATGCTTCTTCCATGCTTCAACGGCTCCTTGATTTATCGCGCAAAAGACCTGAAAAAAGAGAGCCTAAGTATATCGGTGCAATTCTAGAACAGAGCCTCTCCCTGTTGAAATATAAAGTTATAAAAAGCAAGATAGAGGTCGAAAAGGACCTGAAGCCCGATCTGCCAAAAGTTTGTGTAGATGATACTCAAATTGAACAGGTTTTTACCAATCTTTCCTTAAATGCAATAGATGCTATGGAGCAGGGAGGCACATTGCGCATTGCCGTCAGTTATCATCCGGAAAAATCAGCAAAAAAACACCCATATGTGGAAATTCTGTTTGAAGATACAGGTCCAGGTATACCCCCTGAGGTCATGGAGCACGTTTTTGAACCATTTTACACAACAAAAGATGTAGGGCGCGGTACCGGCCTCGGCCTCTTCATATCTTATGGAATAATAGAAAAGCATGGCGGGACGATAGATGTAGCAAGCACACCTGATAAAGGCACACAGTTTAAGATCTGCCTGCCGGCACTATAAAGTCGAGTAGTCGAGCACTTTAGCTCACTTTAGGCACTTTTTTATTTATAAAATATAAGCTGCAGACGTCCATCTCTGACCTGAGTAAGATATACGTCATCCATCCCCTGGTGATCCTGCGGTCCGAAATTAATAACCGCTCCGATTCCTACATAATGTTCTTTAATAGACTCTAATGCCCTGATAAACCCTTCCCTCGAAATATCTCGTCCTGCCCGCCTCAAGGCTTCGATCAGAATTCTGGCGTTAATAAAGCCTTCAAAACCTACAAAGTTTGGCTTATCCTGCGGATAATATATGGTTAACAGACGGGAATATTGCTCGCATGCAGGCAGAAGAATCCGTTCAGTAGGTGGGGGTACAACCTGGGTAATCAAGACCCCCTCAGCGTCAGCACCAAGTTCCTGGACCAGTTTATCTCCCCCAACAAAAGAGACATTATGAAATAAAGGATTATACCCGCCGGCCCTGGCCTCTTTTATAAACTTGGCACATGGGCTGTAGGTCCCTATCATGATGACCGCCTCCGCCTTAGAGGACCGGATTTTATCAAGGGCATCCTCGATCTCCATGGTTCCCCTTGCAAAACTTCCTGTGGCCACTGGAGAAAGATTATATTTTTGCAGGGCAATCTGTGTTCCCTTAAGCCCGTCAAGACCATAGTCGTCATATTGATAGAATACCGCTATGCGGGACAGCCCTTTTTTCTCCACGAAATAACGGACAATAGCATTGGTTTCGTGATAGTAAGATGACCGGACATTAAAGATATAGTGCCGGAAAGGAAAGCGGAGCTTATCGGCCCCGCTAAAAATACCCAGAAGCGGGGTTTTGGTCTTCTCGACGATGTCTATGATCTTCAAGCTGGTCGGCGTTCCTACATAGCAAAAGAGACAAAAAACATTATCCTTATGAATCAGCCTGTTTGTGTTGGCCACGCATCGCGGCGGGTCATATTCATCATCATGGGTAATCAGCCTGATCCTGCGGTGGTGGATGCCGCCCTCGCTGTTTATCTGCTTGATCAGAGACATCGCACCGTGCAGGTATTGGGTTCCCAAAAAGCCGGCATGTCCGCCAAGAGCCAGAGATGAACCAATTGATATCTCATCGGAAGTTACTCCAGGAGCGGGGACAACATCTGAGGTTAACGGCTGCTTTAAAACCATTTCTTCTTCCATCAGCGGCGATTCCAACTGAAGATAGCCGTAAAGGCTATAAACACCAAGACCGATCAAAATCATGATAACGCCGAGCCATATCTTTTGCAAAACGTGTTTTCTCCTTTTAATTGGTCGAGTAGTCGAGTAGTCGAGTAGTTAACTACTCGACCAATTTCTTACTCGACCATTTTAGATTCAAGAATTTTGTCTATCTTATCTATTAAGTTCATGGGACTGAACGGCTTTACGAAATATTCGTCAGCGCCTGCGGCGAACCCCTTTTTCTTGTCCGCTTGTTGCCCTTTGGCTGTAAGCATAATGATATAGATATTCTTTGTGGCGGGGTCTTTTTTGAGAAGCCTGCATACCTCAACACCATCCAACCTCCCCGGCATCATAACATCCAGTAAAATAATATCCGGCATGGCCTCTCGTGCTTTCATTAAGCCCTCTTCACCTGACGATGCATGCAGAATCTCAAGCTTGCCTATCGAAAGCGTAACTTCTACCAGCCTTCTTACTTTTTCCTCGTCATCGACTATCAATATCTTTTTCATTTAAGTTCACATCCTTCAAAATAGGGAGTCCGAAACAGAGCGTTGTCCCTTTGCCAAGTTCGCTTTCTATATCTATCCTTCCATCATGAGATTCTACAATATATTTTACAATGGACATACCAAGACCTGTGCCGCTGATTTTAGCTGTTTTCTTTCGCTTTATCCGGAAAAACTTATCAAAGATACGGGGAAGATCATGTTGCGATATTCCAATGCCGTAATCTTGTACACTAATCCAGACCATATCGTCTTTTGCAAAAGCCTTGCATACAATATCGCTGCTCGAAGAGTATTTAATTGCATTATCAAGAATGTTCTTCACAACCTGGTCTATTCTCTCTTCATCTGCGCTTACGAGGGGAAGATTTTCTTCCATATCCGTAATAATACGGTGCCCGGTCTCTACTCCGGAATAAAAGTTAGTGTTTTTCAATAAGATATCTGCTAAATTGACAGGCTTTTTTACAAACCCAAAATCCTTTTGAGATTCTATCCGTGAGATATCGAGCAAATCATCAACAATCTTGCTCAGGTGGATTGATTCCTCATTAATAAAGCCCAAAAATTCCTTCTTCTGGCTCTCTGTCAATACTCTTGTAAGGAGAAGCTCGCTGTATCCCAAAAGGGTTGTCAGGGGTGTGCGAAGTTCATGAGAGGTTATGCCTAAGAATTCTGACTTGGCCATGTTGGATTCCATCAGCTCATTTTGGATTACCATTAATTCCTGGTTGGCTTTTTCCAAATCCTGGGTGCGTTTCTGTACCTTTTTCTCAAGGGTCTTGCTATATTGATCTATTTTGTCCTTTGAGTGCGCCAGATCTTCAGCCATCCGGTTGAAAGCCGCAGCCAAAGCACCGATCTCATCTTCGGAATTTACAACAGCTCTTTGGGAAAGATCTCCTGCCGCCAGTCCCTTTGTGACCTCTGTCAGGCGCTGGATGGGTCTAATAATGGGGTTGGCTACTTGAAAGGAGAGGAGTATCCCCATAAGAATACCCATGCCGGAGATCAGCATCCCAAAGCGGAAGATTTCAGACAAATGTGCATAATACTCTGTTGCATCATAACCGATACTTACTACTCCTTTAAATTCACCATCGATTCTCAGCGGCATATCAAACATATATATATTTTGACGTGAGGATAGCCTGGTGTAGATTTCCGCCCCATTGATAATTGCCTTAACCCCCTTGTCAGCGGCAATCGTGCCGACTGTATCCAAGTCACTGCACGCTATGATACGGCTGTTATCGTCGACAATCATAATCCGGGAAATAATCTCGGATTCCGCTGCTAATTTGTCCACTAATCTTTGAATATGGATCAGTTCATTTACATCCTGCATGTTTTCGATGCTGTAGCTGAGCGATTCAGCCATGATGCGGCTGTCTCTCCTCATCTGTGCGGCAAGTTGTACCTGATCTATGGGGTGTGCGTGCAGATATTCGCGCAATTCAAAGGCAACCTCCACCAAACCAAGAATCTTATCGCTCCTTTTAAAAGGGTAAACCGCTGAATAGACCTGCTCTCCCATCTTGGTGTCAAATCCGCTGACATAGTAACCCTTTTGTAATGCATTTGAAATGAGATGGGAGGATGCAACTTCACCAACCTGCTCCCTGAATGTGGCGGATGTGATTCGACAATTATTATCTATGACCCATACGCCAAAAATCCCTTCGGTCAGGGACAATTCTTCCACAAGCGTTTGCAGGCTTACTTTTTCGGCAATACTTTTCTGGTTTGTGATACTGATAATCAAGGCGCGGTTCAAGATAACAGCATTATCCTGCATGTTGGTAAGAAGGCTCTTTTTTTCGTGCATATAGCTGGCCCAGAAGGATAGCAGCGCAATGAAGACAAGCAATGCAATCATAGCCGCTATAATCTTGGCCCGGATGCCCATGTCTTTTGGGGTTTGCATATGTGAACTTAGCTTTGCTCCTTATCGGAAAACAGGGTTGCTGCAATCGGAATGGCGGCGATTAGCCATATAATCAAAAGGATTACGGAAAGGAAAGCGCAGCGACGATAGATAGTATATAATCCCATGCTTCCTTTTTCCAAAAATTTTTCGGCTATGTTTCTTATTTTTTTACCCTCAATTTTTAGCGCGTGCAAGGTGTTATCTTGATACTCATAGTTTTTTATAATCTCGTTAAAGATCATGTTATCTTTGCCCATTAATTCATCAATCCTTTTATCCTCCTGCGCCCAGATCAACAAATTTGTTACCGCTTCCTTCCGCTTAACCTCAAAAGGAATTTCGTCCGGAGGTCTGGGATGACTTCTGTAGATTATGTACCCCTTTTCATCTATGCGAATCTCCTGCAGGGCAATGATGCCGCGCTCGGGATTCATTTTTGAATATATGACCGCAAGAATATTTTTTTCTAAATCTCTTATCTCGGCAATGTTTTTATCAACGGCTTCATGATATAGAATGAGCTGATCAAACAATCGTTCATAAATGTTTATGGCCTCTTCCCAGATGGGAAATTCGAAAAAGTCTTCCGGCTTTCCGGCAAACGCCGATTTTTCATAAAAAGAGAGCACCTTTCGCAACTCGCCTATCTTGTCTTTAACATTATCTAATGCATCCACCTGATGGTATAGGAGATAACTCTTTGCCAGCAATTTCATCTCTAATACTAACTCTTGTATCTCTTTTCCGCTGTCGATCAGATGGGTGTATTTCGGGATGGCCTTGACATTTAATAAAATAATGGAGCAGATAATGAGAGAAAGAACAATACAGATACTAAAGGCGATTTTAATCTCTTTGGCGTTTTTCATCTAGGAGACACCTCTTTTTCTACTTTACTTTAGGCTCGATCTTGTGTTCAATCCGCTTCCGGTATTTTTTATAATCAAATTCCGGAGTCCAGTTGCGATCGTGACATTTAATGCAGACACTTTGATAATCTATCTTTTTTCCAATCGGAAGCGCTTTCTTGTCGTGGGGGTTATCCTTATGTTTGCTGCCCGGTCCATGGCAGGCCTCGCACTGGACACCCCTTAATTCCGGTGTAATCTTTTCACTGACAAAACCCTGAGGTTCGCGATAACCCGTGGTGTGACATTTCAAACAATAGGGGTTGTTTTTCATCCTTCCCAGCCGTACAAAGGCATTGGCATGGGGGTCTTTTTCCCATCCCCTAAAGTATTCAAAATGACAGAGACGGCATTTCCTGTTGCCGATATAGTATCGCTCTTCAGCGCCAAAGGCATCGCAGGTGTGCAGTTGGAACAAGGAGGGCGTAAGGGAAAAGAAACTTGCCTCAAGGAGTAAGGCTATGAATACAATAATAATGAATCGGGATTTAGTCATTTCAGTCACCTGGAGTTATAGTTACATTTATTTACTTATAATAACAAATCAATAAAATTAATGTCAATACATATCAGGCTCAAAGATTTTTTGTAGCCGTTCACGGCTTGAAATTTGAAATTGGAAAGTAGAAATTAGGGAGAGATTAAAATAGAAATTGGAAATTAGAAATTGGGAAGAACAGTACAAAAGCATGAAGGCCAAATTTCTAATTTCCAATTTCCAATTTCAACGTTCCGTGAACGGTTACGATTTTTTCAAAATATACTGAAAGTTTTTTTTGAGGCAGAGATGTCCTGTTTTTCATGGCATCATAAAGATCAGCTTCTGAATCTTCATCCAGCCACCAGTACCAGTAAGCGCTGCTCTCGTCGCCGTATTTTGAAAGCACGGTATCGGGCATTCCGAACTTGTTCCAGTAAAGAAGTCTGGTATAGTTGATATTCCACAAAAGAACATAGGGCGAGGCTTTGTAAATGATCTGATCAATTTTTCGATATATTTCGTTACGTTTGTTGATATCAAAAATACTTTTTTGCTTTTCGATCAGTTCATCAACTTTGCTGTTTTTAAAACCTGTAATGTTGCTTCCCCCTTTTCTGATCGCTTCCTTTGATGACCACATACTCTCCGGATCTTTAAAAATGCCGGAACCCCAGGCAGCCCATGTCATCTGAAAATTAAACTCATCCATATCTCTTGCCCAGGCAGCCCAGTCCTTTTTGTCTATGACAAGCTCTATGCCGGCATCCTTTAGATCTTCTGCATAAATGGCCAGAAATTTATCAGTTGACACATTTCTGGTTAAAAACTTGAAAGAAAACTTCTTTCCGTCTTTTTCAAGAAACCCGGTTTTCGGATTCACAACCCATCCAGCCTGCCTGAGAAGATCGCGCGCTTTTTCTCTGTCCATCTCGACAAGCAGGTTCGGGCATGGCTTCTTTTCGGTATAAAGATCTTCAAAATAGGACCTGTGAAGAAAGTACTGGTCGTACATCAGGGCAACGTTCATCTTTCTTCTGTCAAGAAGAAGCGCCATTGCCCTGCGAACCCTTATGTCATCGAATGGCGGCCTTCTCATGTTCATGGCAAATCCTTGGAATCCGATCGGGTTATGGTTGTAGATCTTCTGTTTTACTATCTGGTTTTTGAAAAATTTTTCTCCTCTTGTCTCATTTACCCATATACGGGAAGTATATATGGGAAAAAGATCGATCATCCCCTTTTTAAATGCCTCAAATGCATTTTCTCTTTCAGCAAAAAACTTGAATTTTATTGTTTGAAAATTGCCTGTTCCCTGGGATTTTTTGGCGTTTATGTTCCACCAGTCATCACGTCTTTCTAAAGTTAAAAAAGTTCCTTCACTTATCTCTCCAAGTCTGTAAGGACCGGAAACTATCGGAAATTCAAAATTTATCTTGTTGAAATCTTTGTTTTCAAATTCGTGCTTGCAAAGAATATGAAAACCTCCGGCAGTGCCCAGATTTTTCCAGTGAACATCTTTGGCAGTAAAGCATATAGTATATTTGTCGATCACAAGAGGGGGCTCAAAGCGTTCCATATCTACCTTGTGCGACCCTGTAAGGTTTTTTGGATCCATGATTGCGTCATATGTCCATTTTACATCATATGCTGTTATGGGGTTGCCGTCGCTCCACCTGGCCCTTTTGTCGATATAAAAGGTAAATCTCTTTTTATCGGCTGATATCGACCATCTTTCAGCAAGGCCGGGTTCGTACTCTAATGTGAGAGGATTCATGCTTAGCAATGTCTCATACATGGCTCCAAAGATTTCAGCAGATAACATATTATTGTCTATGTAGTAATTAAGGCTTTTCGGATACTGACCAACAAAAGTGGAAATTTCACCACCCGGCAGTGCATCAGGACTTGCAAGTGGATTAGGCTTATCTATCCAGCCCTTTTTTGGAAAAAATTCATCCGCAAAAGCTGAAGTTGCCACAAAAAACAGAATAAAGAGTATTATTTTTTTCATCCTCAATCACGGGGAAGTAATTGGTTCAAGAATCCAAGTCAAAATTAATCACGAAAACACGAAAGTACGAAAACACGAAATAAGACCTGGAAATCAAGTTGCATTCTTTAATACGTCAATCATAGTATGCACACCTGGCTTTGCTCCTTCTTTTACCTTCTTGTAAAGGTATGAAATAGCATCAAGTGTTCCTTTAGCGTAGATATCCCGGCCGTTTACGTTGTGGGTGAATGAAAAGCGTACAGTCTTGTCGCTTGATACAAGTGTATAGGTATGCCACCCGTGTCCTCCAAGATATTCTTCCGGTATGCCCCATACAGTCTTCTGGGTCTCCGGATCGCGTTCCTTGATTATCTCCTTTTCGGAAAAAGGGACACCCAGTCTGTTGAAATACTTTATCATAGCCCTGGCGGTTCCGCTTGTGTCCGCTTTTCCTTTTTGATGGCTTTCTTTGATTTCAAGAGAATATTCTTTAAAAAGATCCGGAAACGTGTTTGCAGCCTCTTCCATCATGGCTTGGAAACCAACGATCTGTTTGGCCATGTTAGGCGCTATTACCGCAGGGATAGAAGATAAGCGAACAGTATCTTCAAGCAGCTTCCTGTCGCCTCCCGTTGTGCCCATTACAAAGGGCAGGCAATTTTTGCAGTAAAACTCGGCGTTGTTGTTGACAGCCGAAGGGTGAGTATAGTCCACACTGATGAAAGAGCCTTCTTTTTCCATTATCTCGGCTATAACCTGATCCCGCATTTCCGGATGAATAAGATTGATTGTAACGGAATCGATAATGTATTGAGTTTTTGTAATTTCAGGACCTGTAAGTGATTGGGAGATCAGTTCAAACCTATCGTCATTAATGGCATGTTTTACCACATTCCCCGCCATATTACCGGGAATACCATTTACCATGATTTTTATCCGTTTCATTTTATACCTCCTAAATTAATTAATTAGTGCCTGAACGAAAACCCATAGTTGCGAGCTGTCATTGCGAGGAGTGAGGAACGAACGACGAAGCAACCCCCTTGTTTTCACTTAAGATTGCTTCGGTCGTACCTCCCCGCCTGCCAACGCCTGGCTTGCAGGGTAGTTGGAACGACGGCACAAACGGCACTGGCGGGCAGGCCTCGCAATGACAGCAAGACTGTAATTCAGGGAGTTTTCATTCAAACACTAATTATAAGCATAACAGAAAATACTGTTTAGTTGCAATATCTACCTCTTTATCCTTATGTTCTTTATGTTCTTTTCAAATATCAAGTTTTATGTTATTAATGTTAAATTATGGCACATATTATATGCATAGCCAACCAGAAAGGTGGAGTAGGCAAAACTACTACGGCAATAAATCTGTCGGCAGCGCTAGCTGTTTCAGAAAAAATGACTCTGCTTGTGGATTGCGATCCCCAGGCAAATGCCACTACAGGAATTGGGCTCGATAAAACTATTATTGATAAAACCTTATACCACGGTATGATCGGAAGAGCTGCTGCAAAGGACCTTATTGTAGACAGTGATATAGATACATTAAAAGTCATGCCTTCACGTGTGGAGCTTATCGGTTTTGAAGTTGAAATGATGTCACGATCAGGGCGTGAAGTTGCTCTAAAAAATCTTCTTGTCGAAATTGAGGATTTATTCGAATATATCATAATAGACTGCCCACCTTCCATGAGTCTTTTGACGGTAAACGCCATGACGGCAGCCCACTCCCTGCTGATTCCGCTTCAGTGCGAATTTTATGCTTTAGAAGGGCTTGGCCAGCTTTTACAAACAGTTAAACGTATCAAGCTTGGCCTGAATCCGAACCTTAAAATTGCCGGTATCCTTCTTACCATGTTTGACAAAAGAACGAACCTCTCGCACCAGGTAGCCGAAGATGCTGAAAAATATTTCAAGCATCTGGTATTCAAGACCATGATTCCCAGAAATGTGCGACTAGGGGAAGCTCCGAGTTTTGGAAAACCCATATTGTTATATGATGCCACCTCTACAGGTGCAAAGAGCTATTTTAATCTGGCAAGAGAGATAATCAAGGTAGAAAATGCAAAAAGGAAAAATTAAAAAATCGGGCTCAAGTTCAAAAAAGCGAAAAAAAATAGCTCTCGGAAGAGGCCTTGGCGCTCTTATTCCGAATATTGAATCTATTGAAGATGAGCCAAGGGAATATTTCCAGTGTGATATCGGACTAATCCGTCCAAACCGGTATCAGGCCCGCTTGCGGTTTTCTGAAGATGAGCTGGAAGAACTGAGCCGCTCTATTAAGGAACAGGGAATCATTCAGCCTCTTCTGGTTAGAAAGGACACCAACGGTTATGAGCTTGTTGCCGGCGAAAGGCGACTCCGCGCCGCTAAAATGGCCGGGCTTAATCAGGTGCCTGTTGTTATAAAGAATATTACGGATGCAGCTATGCTGGAGATCTCTATTGTTGAAAACATCCAACGGGAAAACTTAAATCCCATGGAAGAGGCCGAGGCTTACCACCAGCTTATTGCCGAATTCAATCTTACCCAGGATCAGGCAGCGAAGCGCGTTGGGAAAAGCAGGTCTTCCGTTGCCAATGTTTTAAGGCTTAGACAATTGCCCGAACAAATCAAAGCCGATATAACAAATGGTGCTCTGAGTATGGGACATGCAAGAGCTTTACTTGGCGCCGAGACATCAGCTCAGCAAAGTGCAGCATGGCGGGCCGTTGTTTCAAAAGGGCTGTCGGTCAGGGAAACAGAAAGCCTGATCAAACGTTTAAAAATGGAAAAGAAAAAGCCGAAAAACTCTACAGCAAGTTCGGAAAAAATATACTTTTCAGGTCTTGCTGATGACCTTTCCCATCACTTCGGCACCAGGGTTCAGATTAAAAAACATGGACAAAGGGGAAAGATTCAAATCGAATTTTACAATGACGATGACCTTGACCGCCTCTTAAGCCTTCTGAGCCAGAAATAACAACCACCGGGTATGGGGGTTACCTCAGAAATTTGAAAACTCATTATGAGGTTAACCTGAGACAGCGGACAATTAAATTTAAGAACGGCTGAAACTCGCGCATAAGTGAGCGTAAAGAAAGAACTTAGAACAATCCTTTTATAAAAAGCTTGCTAAACCCGACATT
>DAOVDN010000053.1 GCA_030669465.1 Desulfobacterales bacterium
ATAAACAAGATTTTTTTATCCTTTACATCCTTCTATAAATCCTGAAGACAAGACGTGTGTTTTGATTTACAAAATTAAATTAATCCAGTCCATCCTGTTAATCTTGTCAAAAAATAGATAGCCGAACTTTTTCCACTAAACATCATCTTCATTTTCTTAAGTCCCTGTGTAAAATTTTTCGCGATATTCGGGAATTTCTATAATCGGCGGCCTTTCAACCCCTTCGATTTTAAAAGTATCCGGCCGGTATTCGTTTCTGACAAGGTTATATTGTATCATTTCATTGAAGATATCCTGTTTCACATCTATTAGCCCCAGTTTTTCAATGCGGTTTAAAAAAGTCTTCAGGATAACAAATGACATTTTTCCTAATGCTTTTGTGTCCTGATTTCTGTGAACACGCCTGTCAAGATCGACCTGTGCAATTACATCAAGTCCCCATTTTTCATAAATATCAAGAATCATACTTGTTTCAACGCCGTATCCGATCGGGAAAGGAATTTTTTCAAATATTTTTCGAAAACCGGCATATTCACCGGAAAGTGGCTGCATAATCTGGGTAAGTTGTGGAAAAAAAAGAGAAAAGAGGGGTCTTATAACAAGCTCTGTGACTCTGCCGCCGCCTGTGGGCCTGATTTTGCTTTTGCCCGTAGCAATCGGCCTGTCGTAAAATGCTTTGCAGTATTTGATATTATCGAAAAGGAGAAGCGGGCCGACAAGAGCATAAACAAATCTGTGATGAATATTTTTTATATCAGCATCAAGGTAAACAATTATATCTCCCTTTGTAATATAAAGAGCTTTCCAGAGATTTTCGCCTTTACCCTTGAACTTTTCAAGATTCGGCAGAATGTCTGCTGCTTCATAGACTTTGGCGCCGTAACTTCTTGCTATCTCTCTTGTTTTATCTGTTGAGCCGGAGTCGATAACAACTATCTCATCCAAAAGTGGATAATGTGTCATAAGCTCCGACTTCATAATAAGGATTTCTTTTGCAATTGTTTTTTCCTCATTAAGAGTGGGCAGGCACAAAGATATTCTAAGGTTTTTTCTTGTTTTTTCTTCAACAAGACGATTAAGGTTTTTAAACTCAGAATAGTGAAAGGTATTTTTTTCAAGCCAGTCTTTATTCATCGCAAGCTCCGCTGTCTATTGCCATAATTACACCAATAATCTGGGCGATTCCTTTAAACATAGGTTCGATTTCCATAATGGAATTTTCCAGGTGATAATTTTCTCCATGGGTAATACCTAATGTAATCGCCGGGATACTGCGGGAAAGGAAAATAGAAAGTTCCGATTCACTCGGCTCGCTTACCGGTTTTAAATCCAGCCTTTTCATTACAGCAACGGCGCTTTTTACCAATGGATGATTGTATCTTAATCTAGATGGTCTAAGATTACTTATTGTCTTGACCTTTAACTCAACTTCATGTTTGTTGCTTATATCGTCAACGATATCTTTAATGTCGTCATAAATCGCTTTTACCATTTTATCGGAGTCGCTTTGTATTTCAAAACCCAGTTTTGCATCATAGGCGATTTCTCCATGCTTATAACCACCTGAAATTTTGCCGAAGATTACCCTGGAGCGCGGTCTTTGAGGCAGGCGCAATTTCAGGATACGATTGATAACTTCATTTAATATCAGTATTGCATTTGGCTTGAATTTGTATTCCCATCCATCTGCTGCGGATATGTTGCAGTCAATTTCAGCTCTTATCATCCCATCTGAGTAATAGTTCAGCCTGCCGAGTTCACCACCCTCTATACACAAAGCCCCTCTTATTGGAGTGGCCCATGTTTTTAAAAGATGCCTGATGCCCCGGAGGTTACCCTTTCCTATTGATTGTATAACACCTGCTAAAACTATGTCGGATTCAAACCGAAGATTTAACTTCCGGATAATTTCCGGCAAAGAAGCCAGAACTCCTACGCCGATCGCATTATCTAAAATACCTGCGCCTTGAATTGAATTTTTTTTGACAGTAAAATTATGATCAACATCTTTTCCAAAAGAGGTGTCGAGATGCGCAACTATAAAAATAGGCGGCTTTGTTTCCGAAGTTCCTCTAATGATTCCAATAGGATTCCGATACCCATCGGTCGTGCATTCATCAACCTGGGATTCAGCCAGTCTTTCCATAAAAACAGAGCTACGTCTTCTTTCCTTGAAAGTGGGAGATGGTATCTGGCCTATTAGCACTATGTTTGCAATGATTGTCTCTCTGATAGACTTGATTGTATCGACAAAAGATGGCAGTTTATCGAGGTAACTATCCATATCAGCCCCCATTAATCAATTTTTCGTAACCGTCCACGGTTTTTTTTTCCTATTCAGTTCTAAGCCTTGTTATACTCAGTACGAAGACGGAGTATTGGAGTGTTGGAGTAATGGAGTATTGGACCATTCCAGTGCTCCATCGCTCCAGTACTCCAAGGCGGACCTTCGACACTCCAAGTGGTCCGTGAACGGTTATAATTTTTCGCAAGATCAAAAAGCTATGCATCTGTGTCAGACTGCTTTGGCAGTGGAATCTTGAAAAACTGTATGCCCTCTTTCATTAAAATCTTTTCTTCTTTCCTGGTGCTTACACCCCTTATATTTTTAGGCTCAGAAACCCCGTAATGGATTTTTAAGGCCTCTCTGGCAAAATCACAACCTACATCATCGAAATTTTTTTCTACAAAATCTGCTACTTGC
Organism: Desulfobacterales bacterium; assembly: GCA_030669465.1. The sequence goes on from DAOVDN010000053.1 coordinate 2,705, forward strand.
TTGCCAATACCGGTCAGGTCTATCTGTTGGCCAGGAGAATCTTTTATGGTCGAAGACGATTTTATAGCAAATGCAGAAGGAATTCTGGAAACAGAAGTGTTGTTACAGACCGGGCAGGCAATTAGACCTTTTTCTTTCTGTTCATCATAAGCCTGTCCATCTTCGAACCAGCCTTCAAAGGTATGGCCGTTGGTACATTGTAAATCAAATGCTATCATAAAATCACGAGTGTATCTTTCAAGACTAATAATATACAATATAACAATCCGCTGTCTCCGGCGTCAATGCACTTTAGGCACTTAAGCCACTTTGGCCCACTTAATGCCATTAACTTAAGGACTGTTCCTTTGAAGTCCCCCTTTGAATAGGAAATCCCAATTTTTATCAATTTTATTAGCAAGTTAAAAACTATCGCTATATAACGAACTGTTCGTAGCTGTTAAGCTTATCAGCTATCAGCTAAGAGCTATCAGCTCGCCTGAAGGGCGCTAACTTAACTAAATTATCATATATTTCTAAATTTTAAAAGAAATTATTGACAGATTAAGTTCTTTCGACGCAAAATAATAAAAGAGCCGGTTTTAATTTACTATTTTAATTTACTATATTATAGAAAGCCACGTCCTCTGGGCGTGGATCTTTACTTAACTTACAATCTTATGGAGAGCGCCGTTTATGAAACGCTTTATTTTTATCGGGATTTGTATAGTTTTGTTGTTTGTTTTGTTTTCTGGGGTGGTCTGGGCTGAAACCATGTATGTTAGTGATACTATAAAGATAATGCTAAGGACGGGGCCTGGAGTTGATCACAAAATAATAGCGATGATTAGATCCGGAGAGGAGGTTGAGGTGATAGAGCCGGATGAAAAGTGGACCAGGGTTCGGCTGCCGAGTGGAAAGGAAGGCTGGATACTAAGCCGTTTTCTTACATCTAAACAACCGAGCCGTATTCTGCTGGAAAGATTAAAAGAAAATCATAAAGCACTCTCACTTCAGGTCGCCTCCCTGCTTGAAGAGAACACAAAACTTAAAAAGGAAAACAGAAGATTTGGCTTAAAACTTGCCGAAAATGAAGAAATACTTGCAAGGGTTAGTAAATCTTATGAAACACTGAAAACGGAGTCCGCTGAATTTCTCGAACTTAAATCAAATTATGAGAAGACAGCATCACAGCTCGCCAATCAGACAGAAAAACTCAAAAAAACGGAAGAGGAGTTAACAAAGCTTTTGCTGCATCAAAATATTAAGTGGTTTTTAAGCGGTGCGGGTGTTCTTGTAGCGGGTTTTATATTAGGTTTCAGCGCTAAGCGTCAGCGCCGGAAATCATCTTTGCTATAAAGGGGTAGAGCAAGGCAATCACCTGTAAAAAAGTCCTTTTTTACAGGTGAATCACATTTAACTTATGAAAATTAAAACAGATTTTCTGATAATCGGCAGCGGCGTAGCAGGCCTTAGTTTTGCTCTTAAGGTAGCGGAATTTGGCAGCGTTGCCCTGGTAACCAAAAAGTGGGTTATGGACAGCAGCACCAGCCTCGCACAGGGTGGAATCGCCTCTGTTTTTGGCAAACTCGACACATTTGAGCTTCACATTCAGGATACTCTTGCTTCCGGAGATGGTCTTTGCAACAGGGAAGTTGTAGAGATGGTAGTTAAAAACGGACCGGACAGAATTCGTGAATTGATCAAGTTGGGTGCGCATTTCAACCTCAGAAAGAAAGAGCGCTTAAAAGATGAATCGCCGAATTTTGATCCTGATTTTGATCCTGATTTTGATTTGGGACGCGAAGGCGGGCATTCACAAAAACGTATCGTGCACGCCCATGACATGACAGGAATGGAAATCGAAACCGCCCTGGTAAAGCACGTCAAAAATCACAAAAACATTACCCTCTTTGAAAATCACATTGCAATCGATCTTATCATCTGTTCAACACGTATGAAAAGAGGGCTTGTCACCACCACTCATGAAGACTATTGCTGTGGAGCATATGTCCTTGACAGAGAAACAAACCAGGTCAAAACGTTTTGCGCTCAGGTAACACTTCTTGCTACCGGAGGTGCAGGCAAGGTTTATCTTTATACAAGTAATCCTGATATTGCCACTGGAGATGGAATTGCAATGAGCTACAGGGCAGGTGCCGCTATAGCCAATCTTGAGTTTGTACAGTTTCATCCGACCTGTCTCTATCACCCTGATGCTAAAAATTTCCTGATTTCAGAAGCCGTAAGAGGCGAAGGGGGAATTCTCATTGACTCTGCGGGAAGCCCTTTCATGGAAAAATATGACCCGCAAAAAGATCTGGCATGCAGGGACGTGGTTGCCCGTGCTATTGACACAGAGCTCAAGAAAAGCGGTGATGATTCGGTATTTCTCGATATATCTCATAAGAATTCTGAATTTGTTAAAAAGCGTTTTCCAAATCTACGTAAAAGATGTCTTACGTTTGGCATCGATATGACAAAGGAACCTATCCCTGTTGTTCCTGCCGCCCATTACATGTGTGGTGGAGTTGCAACCGACATGTTCGGAAGAACGGATATTCACAGGCTGTATGCAATAGGTGAAACAGCATGCACAGGGCTTCATGGCGCCAATAGACTTGCAAGCAATTCTCTTATTGAAGGACTCGTCTATGCTCACATGGCTGCCGGCCAGGGTGTAAAAGACATTAATACCTTTGATCTCAAATCTATGCCCGAACCTTCTTCATGGGATGAGACCGGTACAACTGACAGCGATGAAGGCATTATGGTTTCGCATAACTGGGATGAGATCAGGCGCTTCATGTGGAACTATGTTGGAATAGTCAGATCGAATAAACGGCTGGCCAGGGCAAAACGGCGAATTGAAAACATTCAGAATGAGATCCGGGAGTATTACTGGGATTTCAAGGTTGCCCCGGATCTTATTGAGCTTCGAAATATAGCCACAGTAGCAGAGCTAATTATCAAGTGCGCCATGTATAGGAAGGAAAGCCGCGGGCTTCATTACAATATCGAGTATCCATACCGGGACGATAAAAGATGGCAAAAGGATACCATTGTCAGGAGACCCTTTGTGGGGTAATAGAGACCTTTGAAAAATGTTCAATTTTGTTCAAGTTCAAGAATGGCGAAGATTTTAACCGGAGGAATACACTTCCGTATTTTGAGGATTAAAATCTGAGCCAAACGCAGAAATTGGGCAAAAGGGGACGTTTTTCAAAGGTCTCTAATCAGGTTGATAATTGCACGGAGTCCGTGACACCGAGAGATTCGTAAATTTTCAGAGTCGCCTGAGAGTTGTTGAGAGTGTAAAACTGAATTCCCCGAACATTATTGTCAATGAGATCGCACACCTGTCCTGCTGCCCAGTGGGCACCTGCTTTTTCGACATATTCGTCATTTTCGGCCCGGGCAACCAATTTTAAAAGACTGGCGGGCAGGCGGGTACCGGCGGCCAGTTCCGCCATGTGAATCATTCCCCGGCGGGTGGTAATCGGCATGATTCCCGCAAGAATTGGGACATGGATTCCTGCTAATTCACATCGTTCACAAAAATCATAGAAATCTCGATTATCAAAAAAGAGCTGGGTGACTATATAGTCGGCCCCGGCATCAACTTTTGCTTTAAGGTATTCGATTTCCTTGAGTCTGTTTGAGGTTTCAGGATGGCCTTCAGGGAAACCTGCGACACCGATGCTCATGTGAGGAAAATGTTTTTTGATAAACGCTACCAGATCTACAGCATAGACAAAACCGTTTTCAGGCCAGGCATATTCCGTCCGGCCTTTTGGCGGATCACCACGCAGCGCAAGGATGTTTTCAATACCGCTTTCGGTATATTTTTCAAGATTTGACTTAATTTCATCTCTGGTAGAACCAACACATGTCAGATGAGACACGACAGTTAGATCCGTTTCTTTCTGAATGCGGACAACGAGATTGTGTGTCCGATTGCGCGTAGATCCTCCCGCACCATAGGTAGCACTCACATAGGAGGGTTTAAGCGGTATCAAATCTGAAATAGTAAGAAAGAGTTTTTCCCAGCCCGCGTCTGTTTTTGGAGGGAAAAATTCAAAACTAAAGGATATCTTCGTTCTGTTCAGGATATCTTTAACAAGCATAGAGTTCCGTCCGGTAGTGGTTTTAGTTTAGAGACCGTTGCACTCTGCCTATCTATCCAGTCTCGACATACTTTATAATTCTCATGAATCGATCAATTCGTCAAGCGCTTTCCGCACATAAGGGATTTAGGAATTGAGGAATTGAGGGATTGACAGAAATTTGGAAACCGGCCTTTGGTTACAGTAACTATGGAGCAAGCCGACCGTGTCGGCGGAAAAAACGGCAACACGGTTGCCTTGCTCCAGAATATGGAATGTCTGGACGTAGATAAAAAATGAGTTTCCAAATTTCTG
>DAOVDN010000019.1 GCA_030669465.1 Desulfobacterales bacterium
TCCGTCACTTATACTCTCTGTGTTCTCTGCGGTCTGGTGAACGGTTACAACTTTTGCCGGTTTTCCGAATGCTCCGAGCTGGCATTGCGATATCTTGATTTCCAATTTTTCACAGGCTTCAGATACTTTCATCTTTGGCACTCCGAGTTTTTCTGAAATTTTCCAGCAGGATGCGCACGAAATACGGCCATCGACCAGTGCGTTTTTAATCGCTTCTTCCATCTCGGACAATACGGTCTTTGCCGGATTTACAATCCGCTTTTGTGGCCTGTACCCAAACAACCCCATCTGGCATTTGCTTAAACGGCCTTCCAGCAAATCAACGGTCATGCCGACTTCGGCCGGTGTTACCTTCAAATCACGTGCGATTTTATGCGAAGCTGCGCAGGTAATCCAGCCGTCGGAAATCTTTTCTTTGACCGCTCTTGCAATTTGTGGATTCAGCTTCGTTCCTTTTGTGTGTTTTGCAGCAAAATGCCCTGCATCTTCATGCATCACCGATTTCTCCTTATACTGGATACTGGTTTCTGGATACTGGATACTGGATTTCCAATCTATCCTGTCTGGCTACCTCATCAATTTGTTTTGCGCTCCTTTTCTACGGATTGAATAAAGAGGTTTATCCTCTTCCCCAAAGTCTGTAGGCATTTATGAAGGTTTTTGGTATAGGGCCTCATCCTTCAGTAATTCGGTTTCATCCAGCATCCAGTATCCAGTATCCAGTATCGCTTCGCCTCAAGCAACGGATTACTATTTTCCTCAACTCGTCGGTTTGAGGCGGAGCTTTGCTATCTATTTCGACTTCTGGTTATTTGCCGAGGCATCCTGGATGATGTTAAGCCCGATGTACATATAATGAAGGCCGGATGTTATGGTCAACCCTGCCGTAAGCCAGTATAGCGACAATTTTATTATATATGCGCCTGGAATCTCCGGGTCAAGGAGGACTAAAAAAATAGTCGACAGTTGGGCAACAGTAGTGCATTTGCTGACAAGACTCGGTTTTATTTCAATATTTATATTTGTAATTGAAAAAACAGCGATTCCGAGCATTATCAAAATATCGCGACTTATTACAATAACGGTAAGCCAGGATGGAACGATTTTAAGAAGAGCCAGGCTTACAAAAGCAGCGGTTAAAAGTAGCTTATCTGCTATGGGATCAAGATAGGCTCCTAATACCGTCTTCTGATTCAAATACCTTGCCAAAAGGCCATCGATGCCGTCGCTGATTGCTGCAATAGTAAAAACCAAAAGAGCAAAAGAAAAGAGATCTTTTAGCAGAAAAATAACAAAAAAAGGTGTAAGCAATATCCTGAAAACAGTTAAGATATTGGGTATATTTATGGTTAAATTTGATTGTTTCAATGCGGTATTTTGTTGATCGGAATAAGTTCTATTCTTAAGCGGTTTTGCGATACCTCGTAGATGTTAATGCCAAACGAGTCAAAGGCTTTCAACATCAAGGCATCTGCGAGCTCTTCGGCATTTCCTTGAAAATTTACAATAATGGCTGCCTCATCAAACTTCATCTCCCTGATCTGTATCCCATTTACTTCCGGCATATCATTTAAATTGTTGCGAAATGTTACAAAATTTGCAAGCCGACCGGTCCCTTCAACAATGACCTCCACCATAGCGGGTTTTTTAACTTCTTTCCGCCAGACAGCAGCTATTTGCGAAGCAAACTCATCGCCAGCAAGAAAGCCCGCGCCTGAAAGCGCTTCCCTGCCCCCTGCAATTTCGTCAGTATCAACAGCTACAGCAGTCTGTGTGGTTGAAGCTACTTCTGCTCCGGTATCTGTCCGAAGTGCGCGGACTGTCACAGTCCCCTTGAATGACCTGATATTTTCCCCCATAGTATTTGGAGCTATCTGCGCTATAGACTTCCCGACTATTACTACATCCGCTTGCAAACGGGCTCCGAGATCAACAGCTTGCCTGTTATTAAGATCAGGCTTATAGCTCAAAATATCATACCTCAAATTTCCAAATATGTTTCCATGATCGATCACTGGAAAGCCTTTTTTTCTCATACTTTCAGACATGGCGCTTTCTGCGGCAGTTTTAGCCAGAGTCATATCTTCTCCCCACCAGCATTGCGGCGAAGCATCTTCAACATTCTGCTCTGCAATAAAAAAAAGAATTCTCGGCAAGCTCTTTTTGGCAAGCATAATCCCGGCACTCGATAGTTGCCGTTCCACCATATCTATCGAAACCGTTGCTTGTACCATTACCCTGTATATCTTTCCGGAGATCAATTCTGTCAGCACTTTATAGTCCTGAATAAATTTACCGGTGTTATCATAAATGGTTTCGTTTAAAGTCTGAAAATTTCGGACCAGAGACTCAGTGGATAAAAAGTCTGAGACAACCATTTCTACAGCGGAAACCAGGCTGTTTGAAATCGCCTGATTCCGTGCTTTTGCAACGTCTTCATCGTGAACCGCACCTGTCCCTATTACCTCTACAATTTTTGTAATGCTCTGTTCTTTAGCATAAACAGCGCCTGACAAAATCACTGCAAAGAAAAAGACTGCAAGCAAGGATATCTGTTTTACCTGTTTCATTGGGTTTAAGCTTTACGGATCAGCGCATAATCTGCGACATTTAAAAGGATCTCTTTGGTTTTTGAAGGGTCAAAGATCGAAATAGCATCTTTTGCCTTTTTAATATATTCTGCTGCCAGCTTTTCCGTATATGCAAGCCCTCCGTACTTTTTTAACAGTTCTATTAATATTTCAAAATCGTAAGCGGAAAAATCCTTATTTTTTATTATCTTCTCCATCATGATCCGATCCTCCGGAACAGCCTCTTTCAGAGAATATATGACAGGGAGAGTCAATTTTCCTTCTCTCAGGTCTGCTCCAATCTCTTTTCCGAGAACCATTGTTTTTGATGTGTAGTCGAGAAGATCATCTGCCATTTGGAAAGCGATTCCGAGGTTGAAACCATAATCTGAAATAGCCTCTTCCTTTTCTTCCGGTGCATCTGCAATAAGGGCGCCGCTGCGGCACGCCCCATGAAAAAGAACAGCGGTTTTGCGCCGTATAATCTCCATGTACTCTTCTTCTGAAAGGTCTAATTCCCCTATTCGTATAAGCTGGTGTATTTCTCCCTGTGACATCTCCTCTGTAATCTTTGCGATTGTCTTGATGACCTTCGGACGTCCTGTTTCAGCAGCGATTGAAAGAGAGCGAGCGAGGAGGAAATCTCCAACAAGAACCGCTGTGGAATTGCCCCATATGGAATGTGCTGCGGGTTTACCTCTGCGTAATGTTGCTCCGTCAATAAGATCATCATGCAATAGAGTAGCGGCATGCAAGTACTCAAAAATAGTGGAAAAAGTCTTGTCATAGTCCCCTTTGTAACTGCAAATTCTTGCTGAAAGAACCATAAGCAACGGCCTTAACCTCTTGCCGCCGGAAAACAAAATATGGCTGGCTGTTTGTGAGACCAGATCGAGATGAGGATTTAAATTTTGCTTAAGGATGGCTTCAATATCTGCAAGGTCATCCTTTACCATACCGAGGATCTTATGCTTTAAATCGCTCACACTGCCTCTCCTTGAAACCTTTTAAAAATGCTCAATTTTGCCTGCCCCGTTAAATTTGTTTTTATATTTAACTGGGGTTCGAGTTCAAGGAAGATGAAAATTTTAACCACAGGAATATATTTAATATTTTGAGGATTAAAATTTTCATCTGACGCAGAAATCGGGCAAAAGGGGGCGTTTTTAAAAGGTTTCTCCTATAAGATCGTACTCAAGAGCGTCCGTAATTCTTACGTTAACAAAGCTGCCGATCTTCAGCCGTTTAGAATTAATGTATGTAATGCCATCTGCCTCCGGGGCCTGAAATGAGCTGCGACCTGCAAAAATGTTCTCTTTAAGCTCCTCTTCTACCAGAACTTTAAGGATTCTACCGATCCGCTTTTGGTTGTTTTTCAAAGATATTTCAGCCTGGCAGGACATGAGCAGGTCATGCCGCTCCTTTGCCACGCTTTCGGGAACATGATCGGAAAGCCTGTGAGACGGCAGGTCCTCGGAATCAGAATAAATAAAAACTCCCAGATGATCGAAACGAACATCTTTGATAAAGTCTAAAAGCAGCGAAAAGTCTTTGTCTGTTTCTCCTGGAAAACCTGTTATAGCAGTTGTCCGGAGTGCGGCATCAGGGGCAAGCAATCGGATCTTATCAAAGAGCCTGCAAAGATCATCACGTGTATATCTTCGCCCCATTCTTTTTAAAACAGAGCTGCTTGCGTGCTGAATCGGAACATCAAAATACGAGCAGATATTATGATGTCTTGCAATTGTTTTGACAAGAGGTTCATCTATATTTTCAGGATGTCCGTACAAAACTCTAACCCACCCGCTTCCGGATTTATCTGAAATGCTTTCAAGCAGGCCGCATAGACCAAAGGGCGGAGACAAATCCTTTCCATAGTTTGTTGTATCCTGGGCAACCAGTATCAGCTCCTTTACGCCTGATAAGATCAGAGAATGCGCTTCGGCAATGATATCTTCGGGAAGACGGCTTCTTTGTTTCCCGCGAAGCTTTGGTATAATACAATAGGTACAATGCTTGTTGCATCCTTCGGCAATCTTAAGATAGGCAATGTGCCGAAAAGTTGGCGTTCTTGGTACATTGCAGCTCTGCAGAGTCGACAAATTGGGGTCCGGCAAAAAACACTTTGAAGTATTCAGAGAACCTTTTGCAGCCTGCACAATCTTATCAAAAGCGCCGGTGCCAAGAAAAAGGTCGACTTCCGGCAATGCATGAACGATCTCCTTTTGGAAGCGTTCGGGAAGACATCCGACAACGATCAGATAACGGCAGGCCCCGGTCTCTTTAAACTTCGCCAGTTCAAGGATAGTGTCTATTGATTCATTAACCGCAGGCTCAATAAAGCTACAGGTATTTATAATTATTATATCGGCTTTTTCAGGATCCTGCGTGATGCTCAAACCGGCTCTCATAAGCCGGCCTAACATAATTTCGCTATCAACAAGATTTCTTACACAGCCCAGACTAACCAGATAGAGTTTCATTTACTTTAGTCACTTTAATCTCTTTATCTCTTCTGTAATTAAAGGTACCAATTCAAAGAGATCGCCGGCTATTCCATAATCAGCCTTCGAGAATATAGGAGCTTCCGGATCCTTGTTTATTGCCACAATAATCCTGGATGACAACATGCCTGCAAAATGCTGTATAGCTCCGGATATTCCGCAGGCAATGTAAAGATTGGGCGAAACAACTTTGCCGGTCTGTCCCACCTGGTCTGAAGCGGAACGCCACCCTTCATCAACGGCTGCTCGCGATGCTCCAACAGCACCGTCCAGCAAGCCTGCCAACTCCTCTATTACAGAAAAATCAGGACCTCCCATTCCTCTGCCGCCTGACACAACCACATCAGCTTCGGTAAGCTCAACCTTGCCTGTATCCAGTTTTTTTTCAATAAACTGCAGCTCGGTTTTGCCAATATCTACATCAAGCTTTTCAATCGATCCTGCTCCGGCAGATTCCGCAATGTTCATTGAATTCGGCCGAATCGCCGCTATCTGTGGCTTTCCATCAAGAGCTACATCAGCCAGAATTTTGCCACCGTACATAGAACGCGTTGCAATAAGATTGTCATTCTCAACACGAAGAGCCACACAATCCATGGCCAGTGGTGCATTAAAGCGTGCGGCAAGGCGTGCAGCAAGGTCTTTTCCCTGGGTAGATGCTCCTAAAATCACTACAACAGGCTTTTCTTTACTAACGATATCGGCAACTACATTTGTATATGCATCAGTCATATATTCATAAAGAGCCCGGGTTTCAGCAACCAGTATTTTGTCTGCGCCGTATTTCGCAAGTTCTTTTGAAATATTTTCGTTTGCTCCTAAAACCAGGGCTGTTAGGCCGCACCCCAGGCTATCGGCTATGCGTTTTCCCTCGCTCAAAGCCTCATATGTAACTTTTCGGAAAACACCGTCCGACTGCTCCGCTATTGCAAGTACACATTGTGACATGTTGTATCTCCTTATACAAAAATTGGCATTAAAGGGTTTGGTTCTAACTTCGGCCAATAACAACTGTGCATGCTGTTTGTGAACTATACCTATGTCGATTGTTGATTGTTGATTGTCGATTTAGAGACGACCTTCAATCTTCAATCATCAATCTTCAATCGACAATCGACAATCGACAATCCGGGAATCATCAATTTTTTGTTTTGTAAGCATAGGATAGTGGCCGAAGTTAGAACCATGCCCGCATTAAATGACCTTGGCCTCTTCGCTCAAAGCCCTGACAAGTTCCGCAGCCTTTGCCTGTGCTGATTCGCCTTCTATAATCCTTCCGCCTTTTCTCTCCGGAGGAAATTTCATTGAGACTATCTTTGTCATAGGCTTGCCTGCCTTTGCGGCATCCAGCCCGATATCTGCGAGGGTTTTGATATCAAACGGCTTCCTTTTTGCTTTCATGATACCGGGAAGAGATGCATAGCGGGGCTCGTTCAGTCCTCGCTGGGTGGTAAAAAGGGCTGGTAACGGAGCCTCAAGTATTACGGTTCCACCTTCAACAACCCGGTGACACCTGATCTTACCGTCTGTGATTTCCTCTTTGATAACCATCGAGATGTGCGGAATACTTAAAAATTCCGCTACAGCCGGTCCCACCTGAAAATTATCATCATCAACAGCCCGCTGACCTGCTATAATCAGGTCAAACGGCATATCCTTTAGAACTTTCGAAAGAATCCGTGCTATGCCCAGACAATCGCATCCTTCTGCTGCCGGATCATTTATCAACACGCCCTTGTCAGCTCCCATTGCCAGGGCGGTTCTTATTGCTTCCGATGTCTTCTCCGGCCCCACGGAAATGACTGTAACCGAGCCCCCATGTGCTTCTTTTATCCGGATAGCCTCTTCAACCGCAAGTTCGCCATATGGGTTAATGACCCAATTGACCCTATCAGTCTTTATGGATACCCCGTCATCGGCGATCTCGACAAACGATTCCGTAGCAGGAACCCGCTTCAACAATACAATGATTTCCACTTTCTATAACCTTCCTTTCGTTATGCTCTAAGTCGCTATAACTCCTTTAAAAAATTGAATTATACTTTTGTTAAACAATAAAAATACAATACCGGCTTTTTGTTGTCAACAGTTATAAAACAATAGTCGTCACCTAAGCCCCTATTGTAACTCTTCTCACTAAGTCTGGGTAATAGCTACTGGATTCCCGCCTTCGTAGGAATGACGATTGGGTGTAAGCGCCTGTCATTCCCGTGAAGGCGGGAATCCAGGGAATAGTCGCAAAAATGGCAAACATTTTCACAAATGTCTTATACTTTTTGATGCAATCCCCCCAGGATGGGCCCGTGTTGCAATGGCCTTTCCAGATTTCATTTGTCTTATGAAGGAAAAAATTGTAAATGTAAAAGTTTGAACGCAGTTTCGTGATACTTTTACATGCAGAAACCAATACCCTACGCCGGAGTTGATCCTTAATAAGCTGCCATTCACAGAGAGCTAGACCATAATTATATGCGGGAACGCATAGCACTGGCAAAAAATCGGAGACAAAGACAATGAAGATAACAATCATAGAGGATGAGGATGCCCACCGGAAACTCATGGAACGGACCATCAAAAGAGAGTTCCCTGACGCTCAAATAAATTGTTTTGGAGAAATCGAGCACTGCCTTGATTGTGTTGATCAGATAAATCCGGATATAATCATCACCGATTATCTGCTGCCGGGTATGAATGGACTGGATCTTCTCGCGGAACTACAGAGACGACATAAAGACACTCCGGTGGTTGTCATCACCGGCCAGGGTGATGAAAATATTGCTGTTAACGCCATGAAACTCGGGGCTTATGACTATATAGTGAAATCCGGCGATTTCTTTTCGCTGGTACCCAGCATCATCAAAAACGTCATCCTCCGGAAGGAGTTGAAAAGAGCGTTGCAGGAATCACAAGCTCTTTATGAACAGGAGAGAAATAAGCTCAATTCCATACTGGCCAGCATGGTGACCCCCCTGGCTGTGATTACCGCAAATATGACTATCGATTTCGCCAATCCGGTTTTTGAGAAGGTTTTTGGGAAAGAGCTCATAGGTAAGCCATACCAGACCATATTTGGCAAATCGAGTGACGCAGACTCTCGGTGTCTAAAGGCTATTAAGGATAGACAAATGCAAAGCATGGAGTTTGAAGACGTCAATGGTCGAACTTGGGAGGTTACTGTCTCCCCTGGAATAGAATACAAAGGAGACACAATTACAGCAGTGCTCGTTTTTCAGGACATCACCGAGCGCAAGCGGGCTGAAGAAGCAGTACAAAAAGCTCACGACGAGCTGGAACGACGGGTGGAGGAGCGCACTGCCGAACTTGTGGTAGCCAACGAGCAACTTCATCAGGAAATCATCGAGCGCAAGCAGACGGAGAAGGCATTGCGGAACTCAGAGGAAAAGTATCGTCTTTTGGTGGAGAATGCCAATAATGCCATTTTTATTGTTCAGGACGGGGTCATAAAGTTTCCGAACCCGAAGACCGAAGAACTTCTGGGATATCGTGCAGAAGAATTAGCCAAAATCCCCTTTGTGAGTCTTATTCATCCTGAAGACAGGGATATTGTCCCCAGTACCACCCATCCTTTTAAACTCATAAACAGGGCTGGTGAAAAGTTATGGGTGGAAATCAACGCCGTTCTTATCACATGGGAAGGGCGGCCGGCGACCCTCAATTTTCTTAGGAATGTAACGGAACAGAAGCGACTGGAGGCCCGGCTCCGCCAGGTCCATAAGATGGAAGCCGTGGGTATTTTGGCCGGTGGCACAGCACATGCTTTTAACAACCTGCTTATGGGTATTCAGGGAAATGCCTCTTTGATGCTTTTATACATCGATTCCACGCACCCACATTATGAACGGCTCAAGACCATTGAAAAACTGGTGCAAAGCGGAGCCATACTGACCAGCCAGCTTCTTGGATACGCCAGGGGGGGCAAATACCAGGTTAGGCCAATTCATCTGAATCAATTAGTGGAAGAGACCTCTGACACATTTGGGAGGACCAAAAAAGAGATTACGATTCATTGCGAGCTTGCCGCCGACTTATATACAATAGACGCGGACAAGGGACAGATTAAGCAAGTCCTGTTTGACCTGTGTATTAATGCGGCAGAAGCCATGCCGGGTGGGGGGGACCTCAGCTTTAAAACCATGAATACTACCCACCATAATATAAAGAACGAACGGTTTCAGCCAAAGCCGGGTAACTATGTTCTGTTAACGGTTACTGACACAGGTGCAGGAATGGACAAAAGGACCATAGAGCGCGTCTTTGATCCCTTTTTTACAACAAAGGGGATGGCCAGGGGCGCAGGCCTTGGGTTGGCTTCGACTTATGGTATCATAAAGGCCCACGGCGGATATATTGATGTGGAATCCAAGAAGGGGCATGGGGCTACCTTCAGGATTTATCTGCCTGCATCAGGAACAAAGGTCCGGAAAGTTGTCAAAACTGCTGATGAAATCATTAAAGGCACTGAGACGGTCCTCCTGGTGGATGATGAAGAGGTCATCCTGAAAGTGGGCCGGGAGTTGTTGGAGGCGATGGGCTACCGGGTACTCACAGCCAGTGACGGAAAAAAGGCTATCGAAGTTTACAAGAAAAATCGTGATGAGACAGGCATCGTCCTTTTGGACATGATTATGCCCGGTATGGGTGGTGGTGAAGTCTATGACCGAATGAAGGAGATCAACCAGGAAATAAAGGTTCTCCTTTCAAGTGGATACAGCATTGATGGTCAAGCAACCGAAATATTGGAACGCGGTTGTAATGGTTTTATTCAGAAACCCTTCAATGTGTCAGAGCTGTCTGGAAAAATAAGGAGGATTTTGGACAAAGAACAGGCTTTATAGATTCGCCGATCAAAGACCTTTGCAAAATCCTCTTGTGTAAGAAAAGAAAAAGTTGTAAAGAGAAAGGTTGCATTCAACTTCGTCATTTTCAGTGAGGGCTTTTTTCATGAAGAACCGTCCCGCAAATATTATTCTTCCGTTAATAATCTTTCTTTGTCTTAGCAGTATTACTGTTGTTTTGTGGCAGGACTATACTAAGCATGATGAGGAAATCATGCTCAGGCACACCGAGACTACGGTGGAGCAGATCCACATGCGTCTGGAAGACTTTATGGAAGAAAGGCTTTCTTCATTAGAAGTACTGGTCGACCGCTGGATCGAACGAAGGCCTCCTGACTTTAGCTATACCCGTTACCGACAGTTTGCCGAGACTTACTTTAAGCATTACCCCGGCTTTCAGGCTATCAATTGGGTTGATACGGACGGGTTTATCCGCTGGGTCTACCCCGAAGAACAAAATTATGCCGCAAAGGATAAAAACCTGCGCAACCATCCTGAAACTGCTGTTCGGGAATCATTTGCACGCGCTGAAAGAGACCGCACATATGTCATTACACCGTGCGTAACTCTTTGTCAGGGTGGTATCGGTTTTGCCAGTTACTGGCCCTTGATTTACGATGGCAAAATACAAGGATACATAAATGGAATCTTCAATGTCCGGTCGGTGGTTGAATCGCGTACAGGGAGAGATTTCTTTGACGAGTTCC
>DAOVDN010000131.1 GCA_030669465.1 Desulfobacterales bacterium
AGCCGAATCTGTCCTGTCGGGCTTTCAGATAGGTGCGACGCAATGAACTCTTCAAAACGGTAACTCGGCGGCATTTCGGCCACCGGCCCTAAGTTCAGCTCAAGCTGTTTCAACTGCTGCGATGACTTCATTAGACATACCTCCTACTAACCACTCTCATTTACCCCTGCCATTCGGCAGGTGGCACCGTTCGGGCCTTCACCTGGGTGAGTCCTCCGTGATCTTCACGGCTCGTTTCCCTGGCTTACCGCCCTCTGCTGAATCCCACTACACGATAAGCGCCCCTTGCGGTTTGCTCACTCGCTATTTCAACTGCCGTCGTATCCCTTCATTCGTGGTTTCCTCTCCTCCCAGAGTTTGGCTCGCTGGCGGTCAGGATACGATCTTCTACCAACGCCGGGGATATTTGGTAACCGGTTTCCCTATTCCGGTAAGTTCACACAGATGTCATAACGAGATGCAGTGGGCCTCCCGGGGTGAACCTCGGCTACTTTCAGCGCACGATCGTCAGATATACGGAAATTTCCATGATGGATAGAGGACTTTGTCCTGTGTTGCGGACTCGTCCCGGATACTCCCCGCCTCATCTGCCTGCCCTCTACCTTTCGGTACGGGGCATACCTGTACGTCGACCCACGCTTTTGCGAAGGTATTCAAATACACCTGATACAGACTGCAAAGACACAAAATTCAAAATCACCCATCCCTTTCATCCTTTATATAATCAAGAGTTTGATTTGATTGTTTGTCGACATAATTGGGGGGAGTATCGGGTATATTTTCATGACTCCAACCAACGGCTGATATCTGTTCCAGCTTCATGGACAAGCATTGCCACGGAAGATCCTTTTGTAAAGATAGCCGCTGGCCGTTCTCTTTTTCGCAGTGAAGATCTTCTTCGCCTGTGCAATTTAATCGAATATCTCGAACAAAGAACAAACAAAAAAGAAGATGCGGGTGACAACCATGTGTAAAGAAAATTACGCCTATAGTGTAAAGTTAAATATGCCGTTTATGCATCTATTTGCCAATGTGTATTTCTTTACAGGTGCGCTCTTACCTCAATATCCTTCGCATGTTATCTGTATATTTTCCTTGACAAATAAATTGTATCGGCATAATTACCTTAACATATTATTCCAGCCTATAATTTGTTTTGTGAAGGGAGATATGATGAGTAGTTATGACGATTCAAAAGCACAAAAGCTCAAAGAAAATGGGGTCTTAAACCTGAGACCTGAGCAGGTAAAAGATGAATTGTTTCAACAATACGACTTTTTCGACCCTCGAGATTTGCTACAGGTAAAATACGAGATGATCCGCCGCGTACAAAGAGATAGTTGGACAGTCATGCAGGCATCAAAGACATTTGGCTTTTCAAGGCCATCGTATTATGAAGCGCAGAATTCATTTAACCGGAAAGGTTTGCCAGGGTTAATTCCTGGGCAAAGGGGGCCAAAATCGGCTCATAAACTTTCAGATAATGTTATGGAATTTGTAGAAAAGGCTATCGCCAAAGACAGCACACTTCATGCTTCCAAAATAGCCTTGCTGTTGGAAAAACGTTTCGATTTAAAAGTTCACCCCAGGAGCATAGAGCGGGCACTGGATCGAAGGAAAAAAAAAGAAAAAAAAACCAATGAGATGTAACATAGACAAAAGCATCCTGAATGCACGATATGAGGATTTACGAAATGATGTTTTGCATTCCTTTCCAGAAATTGGGGAACAAAGCCAGGGGCTTGTTCTATTCCTTCGGCAGGGTATGATCGGCTGGTTGAATGCCTGGTCGAAGTGTCGCCCGCCACATGCAGTTGAAGACAAAAAGGAAGAATATGCCTATCAGGATTTACCGGTTGATTTACGTGCACAAGTGGCAAATGTATTAACCAATATGACTTTAAATTTCTGCAGGGAGGTGGCAGTTGTATGCTAAATTCACAAAAGATCACTTCAGATCATTTAAAGCGAAATGCCTATCTTTATATAAGACAATCTACATTAAGGCAGGTTTTCGAAAACACCGAGAGCACCAAACGTCAATATGCCTTGCGTGATCGAGCTATTGCGTTGGGATGGCCAATAGAACAGATAGTGGTCATAGATTCCGATCTTGGCAAATCAGGCGCATCATCGGAAGGTCGCGAAGGGTTCAAGAAATTGGTATCCGAAGTTGGGATGGGAAATGCCGGGATTGTAATTGGCCTGGAAGTCTCCCGGTTAGCTCGCAACTCTTCAGACTGGCACAAGCTTCTTGAGATATGCGCCTTATCAAAGTCTTTAATCCTCGACGAGGATGGATTATACGATCCGGGCCATTTTAACGACCGCCTGCTTTTAGGCTTAAAAGGCACCATGAGTGAGGCTGAGCTGCATGTTTTAAAAGCAAGACTTCAGGGAGGGATATTTTCCAAAGCCCGAAGAGGTGAACTGAAAATCCCTTTACCCGTTGGCCTTGTTTATGATGCATCCAATAAGGTCATCCTTGATCCTGACAAGCAGATCCAGAAAAGCATCAATCTCTTTTTTGATACATTTCAAAGGACAGGATCTGCCACCGGAACAGTAAGGTGTTTTCGTGAAAACGGCATAAAGTTTCCCCGGAAGCTACGCAAAGGTCCGAACAAAGGAGACGTTATATGGGGTGATCTTGTTCATCACAGAACATTGCAAATACTCCATAGTCCTCGATATGCAGGAGCCTTTTGCTTTGGTCGAACCAGAACACGAAAGCTTGCTGATGGAACGACAAAATATGAAAAGCTTCCACGTGATCAATGGCATACTATATTAAAGGATGTGCATGCCGGTTATATTTCCTGGGAAAGACACGAAGAAAATCTTCTGCGCCTTCGGGAAAATGCCCATGCAAACGGATGTGACCGGAGAAAGAGTCCGCCCAGGGAAGGTCCTGCCCTTTTACAGGGATTGGTTATATGCGGTGTCTGTGGATTAAGGATGACAGTCCGTTATCATACAAGAAATGGCCGTCGAATTCCTGATTACGTGTGCGATAGGCAAGGTATTGAACATAGCAAACCAACCTGTCAGCATATAAACGGGGAACCGGTTGACGAGGCAATCGGCAGCTTGCTTATAAAATGGGTCAGCCCTCTGGCGCTCGAAGTGGCTATAAGTGTTCAGGATGAACTCAAATCACGAGCGGAGGAAGTCGATCGACTCCGGAAACAACAGGTAGAACGAGCCCGATATGAGGCGGATCTGGCGCGGCGGCGCTATATGCAGGTTGATCCGGAAAATCGCCTTGTAGCGGACACTCTCGAGGCGGAATGGAATAAAAAACTCAGAGTTTTAACTGAGGCACAGGATGAATATAAACGGCAATGCGAGGCCGATCGTATGATCCTAAATTCCGATGAGAGAGGCCGAATTATGTCCCTTGCCACGGATTTTCCCAGATTATGGCATGATCCCAAGACACAAGATCGTGAAAAGAAAAGGATGGTCAGGCTTTTATTAGAAGATGTCACCCTGGTAAAAGACTCAGGCATCACCATGCATATCCGTTTTAAAGGAGGTACTTCTAAAACGATAAATCTTTCTGCCCCGATGAATGCGTGGCAGCTTCGTAAGACAAGCAAGGCCATTATTTCTCAAATCGACCGACTTCTCGATCAATATACCGATGGTGAAATTGCAGATGTTCTAAACGATAAAAACAGCGTGTCTGGAACAGGCAGACCATTTTCCGCAAGAATTGTTGCCGTAATCCGAAGAACATATGGTATAAAAAGCCGTTTTGAACGTTTAAGAGAACAGAAATTGTTTACGATAAGTGAGATTTCAGATAGTCTTAAAATTTCAAAGGCCACCGTGAAATATTGGGCAAAGAACAACACACTTAAGAGCTACAAATATAATGATAAAAATGAGAGGCTTTATCAACGGCCCGGCCAGGAACTTATCAATAAACTTCGAGATGAAAAACGACAGGGAAGAAGCAAGCATTTAATTGAACTACTATCAAACCGTATAAATGAGGTGCAGTATGAAGTATAGCCCTTATCATAAGGGTTTCCCTTCCTGCTCATGCTGATCTGAAAACCATAGATTTTAAGTTCTTTTACATACTCAGAAGAGGCATACTGTACACCGCGATCCGAATGGTGAATGCAACCTGGTTTGGGCTGTCTGTCCTGTATAGCCATATGCAAAGCATCCAGTGTAAGGTTTGTATCGATATGCTTTGACAAGGCGTAGCCGACGGCTTTTCGTGAATATGCATCCAGAATAACCGCCAGATAGACAAAACAGGTCAGGATATGAATGTATGTAATATCGGCCACCCAGACCTGATTGACGGCGTTTATATCCAGTTGCTTAATGAGATTTGGATAAATCTGAAAGCCGTGGTTGCTGTTGGTTGTTGCAATCCATTTCTTCTTCCTGGGATGACACAGCCATCCTTTTTCACGCATGATACGTAATACCTTCTTGTGGTTCACTATCCAGCCTTCACGCTGAAGCTGTTTCGTAACCCGTCGGTATCCATAGCGGGAAAATTCCAAACATATG
>DAOVDN010000154.1 GCA_030669465.1 Desulfobacterales bacterium
GTGGCTTCAGGGGTGAGTCAACTGGACATCCTGCTTGGGGGGCTTTATATCGGAGATAACGTAGTCTGGTATGATGATACCGGTAGTCTAGCCTCCGTATTTTGCTTAAACTTTATTCAAGCCTCACAGGCACAGAACAAACCTCTCATTTACGTCAGCTTTGACCGTTCACCGAAAAATCTTCTGGAAAAGCTGGGATCATTGGCTGACAATCAGAACTTAATCATCCTGGACTGCTTTACTTATGGCAAGGGAGCAGGGGCTGATATCTTTCTCAAATTTTATGAAAAAGGAGATTCCAAATGGCCGTGCCGAATTATCAGTGTGGATGATCCACGTAAGGTAGATCAGGTAACAGGCGCTTTCTATGGAGTCCACGGAACCATGGAAGGCGATGTTCGATTCGTTTTTGAAAGCCTGACCGGCATGCAGGAGCTGTGGGGCGGAGAAGAGCATATCATCAACTTTTATTCCCACTCATGCCCCAGGTTGTATGAACTGAATACCATCGCTTACTGGATTATTGAAAAACAAGCGCATTCTCGCCGTCTCAAAGCCAAGATCAATCAAATTGCCCAGGTCGCCATTGACCTCTCCGTTATAAGAGGCAAGACCTCTTTGACAATTCTGAAAGCTGAAAAGCGCAATATAGAAACCTTCAACAAGCCTTATAATTACTGGAGCAAGGACCTTAGCATCACTTTCGATTCTGAAAAGCGCACCACCAGCCAAATTAACCTGGGGATGCGCTTGAAGGAACTTCGTGCCAAACGAGGTCTATCCCAGACGGAACTGGCAAAACTCGTAGGAGTGACTCCAAGCAGCATATCCCAAATGGAGAGCGATTTAATATATCCTTCTCTGCCGGCGCTTCTCAAGATAGCAGAAGTTCTTTCTGTTGAAGTCAGTTCTTTTTTTCAAGGGTCGGCAGATGTGAAAGATCGGGTGATTTTTCCATCCAGAGAATCAGTAGATGTGAAATTCCCGGATTTGCCAAAGGGAAGTATTTATGCAAAACTCCTCACCCCTGTAGATTTCGATCCAAAGGCCGAACCCTATCTCATTGAGATTCCACCCGGAAAGAACATCCCCTCCCACTTCTTTATCCATAAGGGCGAAGAGATCGGCTACCTGTTGTCAGGTAAGTTGCAACTGAAATTGGGAAAGGCCGTTTACATGGGACATGCCGGGGACGTGATTTACCTGACCTCCGAAATGCCATCTCAATGGAAGAATCCCGGACCGGATTCGGCCAGGCTGCTCTGGTTGAAAATTAAGTAAAGTTGCCGGTCTATGCATCAATAATTTCCATAGCCTCTTCCTTGTAAGCGTCCATGACATAGGGAATGCCTGTTACACTGGCAGCTTCTTCGGTCAAAGAGAATAGATCTTTTCTGGACATCAGATCCACTCTCCACTTCCTGGCCCCCGCCATCAGTTGCTGCAAGCCAACACGAAGTTTCTCTCCAGCACTGTATATGCCTATGGCACCCAGAGGGAAGCTGTCAACCTCTTTTCCATACTTTTCCTTCAATTCCTCATAGCAGACAAAAATCTCTTGTTTTGTAGTTCCGAACTTAGAGACAGTAGGCGGAAGTCCACCGTCTTTACCATCAAGCCAACGGCCGATATTCTTGCCGACCATACCTGGAATCATCAGAGCGCGTCCCATACAAACAGCCTTACAATAAGGAGCTCCCAAAGAAAGGGCTTTAAAAATGTGATCCTCTGAAGAAAAGCCGCCGGCAAATGCAATATCCGGTACCCATGCGCCCTTCTCAGCCAATCGCCGGCACAAGTTGTATGCCATAGAATGAAGATATATGGAGGGCACGCCCCATTCCATCATCATACGCCATGGACTCATACCTGTTCCACCTCCGGCTCCGTCAATGGTCAACAGGTCAATCCTGGCATCGGAAGACCAGCGGATAGCCATGGCAAGTTCACGCATCGGATAAGCGCCTGTTTTCAGGGTTACACGCCTGGCGCCAAGGCCGCGGAGTCTTTCTACGGTTGCAATGAAACTTTCTTCATCAATGAAGACCAAACGCGAATGACGCTCAAATTCTTTGATAGCGCCGGTTTTAAAAGCTGTTCTGATTGCCTTGTTTTCAGGATCCGGGGTAACAATATAGCCGCGTTTTTTTAATTCAAGCGCTCGATCTAAGGAGCTTACCTTGATCTCCCCGCCAAGAGACTTTGCGCCCTGGCCCCATTTCAACTCAACAGTTTCCACACCCAGCCTGTCAATAACATACTCAGCCACACCAAGACGCGAGTCCTCTACATTCACCTGAACCAGAATATCACCATATCCTTCATGATATTTGCGGTACGCCTCCACCCGACGTCTCATCTCCGGAGATTTTTTTACCTTTCCATGTTTGTCAAACTCTAACTCTGGATCAATTCCACAAACATTTTCACCACAAACCATGCTGATTCCTGTAATCGCAGCGCCAATCGCAAAGTGATCCCAGTTCTTACGAGCAATCTCCGTGCTTCCTAAGGCTCCGGTAAACATAGGAATCTTCATTTTCACTTTATCTTTAGCGCCAAATGAAGTTTCAGTATTTACCGCAGGAAAAGTAGCGTGGTCAGGATCGGCTTTTATACCTTCGGCGCCCATGGCATAGCCCATAATATTGAGATGGGAATAGTCAACAGGATAGTCTTTGTCAGCGCCGGCTGTAATAGTGCCAAATGGCGCGGGATAAAGCAACTCCCTTCCACGGAATGTAGAGCTAAAGAGATCGCAATTGCCCTTACATCCATCCACACACCTGGTGCAGATACCGGATTGTGAAACAACACTGCGCGAACGATTTTTGCTTTGCAAAGCTTCATTTGAATTGGGCCTGCTCAAATTCATTAAAACTATCCTCCTGAATTAAAAATTTAAAATAAAAAAGGCGTTTTACCCCAACAAAAAAATATGGAGTAAAGACGCCTTTATCTTTCATACCAAAAAAATCTTCCGCACCAAAAAAAATCTCCGCACGCCTTTGTGAAGAGCTTTTTCAGTTATACCATAAATTATTGCGTCATATTTAGTTAAACTTAATATATTTTGTCAAGTCATTTTCTTGATGCACCTGTAAAAAGGACTTTTTACAGGTAATTGCGAATTTAGGAATTTAGGAATTGCGAATTATTTAAGACCGTTATGAACTTGATAAAATTAGAAAAACTGCAATTTTATACTTTTTACGAGATCATCAGAAATGATTAAAAAAGATTAAATTAACCACCTTCGGCGGGGCTCTTTTTGACCTGTATATCCTGTCAAAAAAATAGGATTTCTATACCATGAACTTATTCGAATTCTTCGGAAAGCAGGATTGCCTCGGCTACCTGGCGCATGGATTTACGGGTATCCATACTCCGCTTCTGTATCCAGCGATATGCCTGCATTCCGGTTTTATTGCGGCGCTGCATAAGAACCTCTTTGGCTCGCTCCACCAGCTTGCGGGTTTCCAGTTCCTCCTGGATCACCCTGGTTTTTACCATTAGCTCTGTATTAACTATCGCCACAGCCGCCTGGTTG
Source organism: Desulfobacterales bacterium (assembly GCA_030669465.1). The sequence continues at coordinate 3,551 of DAOVDN010000154.1, forward strand.
GCCACTGCCGTTATCATATTCACATCTGTTTCGGAAAATGCATGAGCGTGAGCTGTAAAACAGTTGAGCACCCCGATTACTTTTTCGCCACGTACTTGAAGGGGCACACTGATCATTGATACCAGCCCAAGCTTCTTGGCCATCTCTTTTTCTTTGAACCGGGGTTCTTTCAAAACATCCTTGATGATAAGCGGGCATTTATTGGTAGCCACAAAACCAACCACGCCTTCATTCATATTTAAAGACCTGTCTTTCACATAATTTGGATCAATGGTTTGCGAAGCTTTTAGCCGGATCATTCTTGGACTTACGCTTTCATCTATCAGCCACAAAGAACAGATTTCAACACCGGTAACCCTGGCTGTGACCATCACGATCAGTTTGAGAATATC
>DAOVDN010000089.1 GCA_030669465.1 Desulfobacterales bacterium
CGTTGATCCACCAATGATCCAATCATCTCAGACACGGACAAACAAGTTTGTCCATGCCACCCGACGACCCGACCAAATTGAAGATTGAAGATTGTTGATTGTCGATTTGTGGAATCGCTTCGCTCTGTCTTTTTGTTATAAGATTAGTAGAATACCTTCAATCATCAATCGACAATCATCAATCATCAATCATCATCTTCCGGCCCGCTGCAAAGTTGATCGCGAAGAAGAGAAGAAAGGCCGATTCCTCCACTGGATGCCATTTCTTTTGCCAGTTGAGAATCTAACATAGAGGTGTAGATTTCTTCAGCCTTTCCCCCGCTAATGAACCCTGATTTGGGAATAGTGGCTCGCATTTCTTTTAAAAGATAATTAATAAAAAGAGACTCCAGCTCAAAACACGCTTCCTTAAGCTGAGTATCACTTTTAGAGGAAGAAGTGGCTTTGACGGTTTGAAGTGGTACGCCTGGCGGAAAAATTAAGTCCGGCATTAGATTATCTCCAATTCTGCTTGCAGTGCCCCGGCTGCCCTGATAGCCTGAAAGATAGCAATCAAATCTCGAGGGGATACTCCGAGTGCATTCAAAGCCCTCACCACCTCACCAATAGTTACTCCGGACTCGACCAAAAAGAGTTTGTTTTTTTCCTCTTCTATTGACATTTCCGTTTCAGGAGTCACTACAGTTTCACCCTGTGAAAAAGGAAGGGGCTGAGAAACATCTTCTGATTCCTTGATTTGAATACTCAAATTTCCGTGAGCAACGGCGATGGTTGAAATTCTGACATTTTCTCCCATGACAACCGTTCCGGTCCGTTCATTAATCACTATTTTAGAAGTTGTATCCGGAGTGACATCCAATCCTTCTATCAGTGTGACCAATCCCACAATGTTTCCTGAATATTTTTCCGAAATCCTTACTTGTACGGTTCCGGCATCCGGAGTTTTAGCTATCTGTTCATATAAAGCTGCATTGATTGCCTCTGCCACACGAAATGCAGTAGTAAAATCAGGATTGCGAAGTGTCAAAGATAATGTTCTTTTTTGATTAAAATTGGATAGTATCTCTCTTTCAATCATAGCCCCGCCTACAACACGTCCCACAGTAGGAAAGTTCTTCTGGACTTTGCCGCCTTTTCCTCCAATTGAAAACCCCCCTGTGCTGACCGGACCCTGGGCAACAGCATAAACCCTTCCATCTGCAGCCTTAAGAGGAGTAAACAGCAATGTTCCTCCCTGAAGGTTATCTGCATCGCCTATCGAACTGACAAGAACATCGATTTTGCTGCCGACTCTTGCAAATGGCGGCAGATCAGCAGTAACCATCACGGCTGCAACATTATCAACCTTTATATCTTTAGCATTAACCGTTATCCCCATTTTTTCCAACATGCTTGCCATGGATTGAACAGTAAATTCCGACTTATTGCCGTCACCCGTTCCATTCAAACCCACGACCAGCCCATATCCAACTAACTGGTTCTTACGAACCCCTTCAATATCTATAATGTCCTTGATCCGAACGGCATGAGCATGACTTATAAAAAGGGTCAGAATTACTGATATTAACACAAATTGTGCAAGAATATTTTTAATTATCTTCAATTTTTCAGCCATCCCTTCCCTCCCCTGTCAACTACTCGACCATTCAACCATCACCTTAAAACGGAAAGACCCAGTCCAGAATCCTTGCCAGCCAGCCGGGACGCTGACGGTCATTAACTATACCTGCGCCACTATATGCAATTCTGGCGTCAGATATATAGGTTGAGAGAATTACGTTATCCGGAGAAATATCCCTTGGCCGGATAATTCCGGATAAGGCTATCATCTGTTTCTCGTTGTTTACCGTTACTTCACGGGTTCCTACAATCTCAAGATTGCCGTTAGGCAATACTTTTGTGACTCTTGCGGTGATATATGCGGTAAGGTCTCCACTCCTGGTGGTTGTCCCGGATCCGTCAAAGTTGCTCGACAATCCGCCCTGTACTTTGGCAAAAGGGTTAAAAAATGGATGAGGTTTTGTACTGCTTGATTTATACCGATCTTCCAAACCGAAAAAATTATCTATGCCCATAGATAAAGAGGAAGTTCTGCCTGTATTGGTTGCGGCGTTATTTGAAGCTTTGGAGGATTCAACTATTTTGATAGTAACGATATCTCCGGCCTTTCTGGCTTTAGGATTTATAAACAACTCGCTCAAAGGACCACCATCCTGCCATAAAGACCCATCATGTTTTAATGCAGGCTCTTCATTGGCCTCATTAACAATATTATCCATTGGCGTTAGCGGTTTTGTTTCTTTAATCCTGCCGGCACAACCGAAAAGAATTATAAAAAGGAATGAAGAAAAGCAGATGTACATTAAAAACTTTGATAACTTTTTGTATTTGCAAAACATCTCTTTTAATCTCCTAAAAATTAACCTCTACTGTATTTGAATCGAGCACACGTGCGTATATCCCTTTTTTAGAATCGAGATTTACAACTCTAACTCTCTCGCCCATACGGCCTTTTTCCTTAACCTCTCCAAGAGCAGTAATTATTAAACCATCAGATTCAGCAATGATCGACACAATGTCTCCGCGCCTGACCAAAGGAGGAAATTCTATAAGATCAGTCCTTAAGACCGTTTTTGCATCAATTGCTCTTTTAGCTCTTTTGCCCAGAACATCTTCGGAGTTGGTAATAATATTGGACGGCAAATTTGATATATCCCTTTTTTGCAAATAAATATCGTCTTCTGTTATCATTTTATACCTTCCAAGCGGCCTTTTGGTGACAACCACTTCCGTTAACACTTCAATATCAACAGTCACTAAGACCTTCTTTTGAAAACTCCCGTCTACATTAAAAAGAACGGAGAGGGGGACTAAACCGAAAAAGTCCATATTTTTGGGAGGAACGACTTTATAAGTAACCCTTCCTTTTGGAAGAACCAGGCTGCGATTGACCCGAATCTTCTTGACCCTTGTCCTGTTTCTTTCATATGGAATTTTTTTGTATAAAAAATCCAGGGCAATCTTTTCAATTCTTTCCCTGGAAATCTCGATAAGACTTCTGGACATCTCATTTTTTTTGGGAACCTCCAGTATTATCCGGGATAAATCAACGCCGCTTTGTTTCAAACGGATTTTTATGTAATCCTCACCGATCTGGCGTGACTTCCCGGGCAAAGGCGCACTTCCGATGACAATAGCCCGCAGTTTTTGAATAAACTCAGGGTCTTCGCCTTTGATCACGGCAATTTTTCCCAATAGCATCTTATCATCTTCTATCTTAGCCTTTTTCAAAACCCTTATACTGGTCATACCGGCAGCAGACAGATTAGCCGGTATTTCCAATATAAAGAAAAAGAGTGATAAGCAGAGAATAAGAGCGAAAAAAAACTTTGAGCTTTGAGCTTTTTTGCTTTTTTGCTTTGAGCTTTGAGCTTTTTTGCTTTGAGCTTTGAGCTTTGAGCTTTTTTGCTTTGAGCTTTGAGCTTTTTTGCTTTGAGCTTTGAGCTTTGAGCTTTTTTGCTTTGAGCTTTTTTGCTTTGAGCTTTTCATTTTACTCTCTTACCGTTTAATATTGTTTGCCATTTGCAACATTTCATCGGCTGCCTGGATGGCTTTGCTGTTGATTTCATAAGCCCTTTGAGCCGTGATCATATTCACCATCTCATCAACCACACTGACATTAGACATCTCTAAGTATCCTTGAGCGATGGTACCGAATCCATCTTCTCCGGCAGTACCTGTAACAGGATCGCCTGAAGCTGCTGTGGAAAGATAAAGATTTCGGCCTATACTGTTTAATCCGGCAGGGTTGACAAACTTGACAAGCTCAATAGTTCCGATCTCACTAGAGTTAGTCTGTCCTGCCTGTAAGACCGAAACCGTTCCATCTGTTCCGACAGAGATTGCAGTGCTATCGGGTGGAATAGATATCTCCGGTTCCATCAGAAAACCATCAGAGGTAACAATCTGTCCGTCACCACTGAGTTTAAATGCCCCGGCCCTGGTATATGCGACCTCTCCATTGGGTTGCAAGATCTGAAAGAAACCATCGCCTTCAATAGCCATATCCAGTTCATTTTGCGTATCTTGATAATCTCCCTGCATAAAAATCTTCTGGATAGCCACCGGTCTTGTTCCATGACCCACCTGAATTCCGGTAGGCACTTGAGTACCTGCTGAAGAGGCAACTCCTGCCGGAGATAGTGTCTCATATAGCAAATCCTGAAAATCAGCCCGGCCTCTCTTAAAGCCGGTAGTATTTACATTGGCCAGATTGTTTGAAATGACATCAATATTTAATGTTTGGGCCTGCATCCCTGAAGCTGCCGTCCATAAACTCCGAATCATAATTAACCTCCCGTATTAACTTTGAAGCTGAAAGCTGAAAGCTGAAAGCTGAAAGCTGAAAGCTGAAAGCTGAAAGTCTTGAGTTCTTTGCTCTTTGCTCTTTGCTTTGAGCTTTGAGCTTTCACCTTTGAGCCTTGAGCTTTTTTGCTTTGAGCTTTGAGCTTCTATCTTTGAGCTATTTTCACGCCAGCCTTCCAACATCATTGATTGCTTTTGAGCTGACATCATCGATAGACTGAATGATTTTTTGATATGACTCATATCCCCTGAGCGCCTCAATCATCTCTGTCATCACCCTTATGGCATCCACATTCGAAAGTTCGACAAACCCCTGCCGCACCTCAACTTCTCCGGCTTTATTTTCTGTAATGCCGGGATCAGCGAGAGCAAATAATGAATCACCAACTTTCTCCAGGGCATAGGACTGAGGGAAATCGACGATCTTTATTGTGTCGACCTGATTTCCGTCCACCAAAACATTTCCTTGCCCGTCAACAACAAAATTTTTGCCATTGATTTCTATTCTGCCTCTTTCGCTCAAAACAGGTAAACCTTCCTGGGTGACCAGCACTCCTCTCTCATTGAGGGTAAAATTTCCTTTCCTGGTATATTGAATCCCTTCAGGTGTTTCAATGCAGAAAAAACCGTTTCCGTCCAAGGCCAGATCTAAAGCATTCCCTGTATGTTTCAGAGGACCTGGAGAAAAGTCGGTTCTGGTCCCAAGTGGCAGAATGGAAAAAAAATTTTGCGACTCGCCTGGAATTGAACTCCCTTCAGAATTCTCTTTCAAATCAGATAATTGGAAAGCTTGATCTCTCTTAAATGCAACTGTATTAATGTTGGAAAGATTATTGGCCAGGACCGCCAGTTTTTTTTCGTAGAATATTCCTCCGGCAGCAACCAACTGTATCGCTCCACTCATATTCCAACCTCCAAAAGATAAAACCGTTCAGCGTAAATAAAGTAAGTTTCTATTTTATCCTGCCAAAGCAATATGCAAGAGACGTACCAGGTAAAGATCCACGCCCAAAGGACGTGGCCTTGATTTACCCTCAGAGAGGACTCAAGTGGCGTATCCGTAATTCAACCGTTTTCTGGAGTATTGGAGTAACACTCCAACACTCCAACACTCCGGGCAATTCGTCCAGGCATAGCCAATTAACTCTGACCACGCTCTCCGAGGCGTAGGCTCTCCGAGGCGTAGGCTCTACGAGCCGGAGGCCCAAAGGACGTGGATTTCTGAATCTGATTAAAACAGAGGTAATTTTTGCCTAATCATCCCCTTTTTTGCCTATCAACAGCCTGAAGAGCCCTCCGGATGCTTTGTTTTCGAGTTCCTTAAGCTTTACAACAAGCTCAACCTCTCCTCTCGGTATCTTTGCTCTCTCAGAAATTTCTTTTATGCTCAACCCCAAATCCGCCAACCTTGAAACCTCGCCATACCTGTCACCCGCTGAATCGCCACGGTCCGGACTGTTTTTATTATCTAAAAGCATCCGCTCTTTCTCTA
>DAOVDN010000166.1 GCA_030669465.1 Desulfobacterales bacterium
CTCCAAAGACTCGGGATGCGGGATATAAGGGAATTGACAGGAAGAACGGATTGCCTCAGACATCTCGATTATGAAGAATCTTAGATTTGGTGCTTGAACATATGAATATATCTTTTGCAAACAAAATAATTTCCTCCAGAAAGAACCTTTACCCTGCTCCTCCGCCTTCACATCACAAGGATGCTGAAGAAGGGGGCTGCGGTGTTACAGGATTTGCGTGTACGATCCCGGTAAGAGGCAGGCACATATTTGAACCGTCCCGGCTTATGCACAATCGGGGAAATGGAAAAGGAGGAGGGATAGCCGCTGTAGGAGTGGTTGCAGAAGACATGGGAGTAGCAAAAGAAGCGCTGAATGAATGCTATCTTGTCCAGGTTGCCCTTTTAGATCCAACCGCACGGGAGGAAGTAGAAGAAAAGTTTATTGTGCCTTACATGGAGGTTGTTGCCGGGAACAGGATTCCCACGGTCGAGGATTACCGCGAAGTAGAAGGGCTCGAAATCAAACCTCCTGATGTATGGCGATACTTTGTTAGAGTTAAAGGTGGCGTTCTTTCGGACTTTGCCGAAAAAAACAGGCTGGAAAAGATGGACCCGAGAAGGGTGGAGGATGAATTTATCTGGCAGAATACTATTCGGCTTAACAGCGCTTTTTATGACACGCAAGGAGACAAAAAGGCATTTGTTCTCTCCCATGGCCGCAATATGATGATTCTAAAGATCGTGGGATATGCGGAAATGGTTGCGCAATACTACAAACTTGAAAACGTTAGAGCACATGCATGGATAGCGCATCAACGATATCCTACCAAGGGGCGCGTGTGGCACCCTGCGGGAGCGCATCCTTTCACTGGATTGGACGAAGCTCTTGTCCATAACGGAGATTTTGCAAACTACTATTCTGTAACGGAATACTTGAAACAGAAGAACATATATCCGCATTTTCAAACAGATACCGAAGTTGCCGTGTTGATGTTTGACCTCTTAAGTCGTAATTATGGCTATCCTCTGGAGTACATCATAGAAGCTCTTGCTCCAACATCTGAGATGGATCTTGATCAGCTTCCTTCCGACAAACAAAAGCTTTATTTGCTGCTTCAATCTATGCATATTCATGGATCCCCTGATGGTCCGTGGTTTTTTATCATTGCCCGCAATAATTTCTACCGCAAGCAGTTCCAGTTGATCGGGATAACTGATACTGCAATGCTCCGTCCCCAGGTATTTGCTTTTCACGACGGCGAAGTCCAGGTAGGTCTCATATGCTCCGAAAAACAGGCTATAGATGCCACATTGGCAAGTCTTGCGGAAGAAGACAGTCGCATTTGCCCGGTCGCTGATAAATATTGGAATGCCAGAGGAGGGAGTCACACAGACGGAGGAGCATTTATCTTTACCATAAGCGATGATCCTGAAAATCCGGAGCGCAAGCGCATGGTGTGCAGCGATAAATTCGGCAAGAAAATAAACATACAGAAAGATCAGCAGGCTTGCAACATGAGTCTGGCTGTAAACGTACCCGACACCTCTGAAGCGCTTGCAAAAGCTATTGATGAATATCTTGGACAAGGAAACGCTAACGGACTGGGCTCTTTTATAATAGAACAGATTCAGACGAGCGATTTTGACACGCTTCGATGGTGCTGCAAGAAGATTTCGGAAGATGCCAGGGAGGACGATGGAAAGAGGCAAACAGCCATTGAAACGCTCACACTTATCAACGACATCCGGTATTCAACAGGGAATCTAAAGAGAAGTTCCGTGCTTCGTATCATAAGAAGCACATTAAAGGAAATATTCGAAACCGTTGCCCCTATAGGTTCTGATGACGAAAGCTGCTTTCGATTGATTACCCGGGATACCGGAAAAAACCTTGTTGCGCCCAAAGGCAAACAAACCACGCTTATCCTGGACGCTCGTGGCTTTCCTCCCGAGGGGGATGAGTGTGATGCCAGGCTGGTCTGTGATGCATATTCTGCGGGATGGAAGAGATTTATCTGTTATGGATATCGAGGACAGCGATTTCTTGGGTGTGGATTGGGTCTAAAGACCGATGACGTGCTGATAGACGTGTATGGCAGCTCGGGCGACTATTTAGCATCAGGAATCGACGGTATGACAATCAGGGTGCATGGAAACGCTCAGGATCAGCTCGGCCAGATAATGAAATCAGGAAAACTGGTTGTTTATGGTGATGTCGGGCAAACGTTCATGTACGGCGCAAAGGGAGGGGAGGTCTATGTTATGGGAAATGCTGCGGGCCGTCCTCTTATCAATGCTGTAGGCCGGCCAAGGGTGATTATAAACGGAACTGTCCTGGACTATCTGGCAGAATCTTTTATGGCGGGAGACCCATTAAAAGGAGGCGGATTTGTTATACTCAACGGAATGGAATTTGACGATAAAGGCTCTGTCCAACCGCAAACAACACCATATTCCGGTTCAAATATCTTCTCGCTTGGTTCCGGAGGAGCTATTTATGTGCGCGATCCTCACAAGATGCTTGTAGATGAGCAATTAAACGGGGGAGCATTCGGAAGGTTAACCGGAGAAGAGTGGCGGCTTATATTACCTTATCTCAAGGAAAACGAACGCCTCTTTAACATATCTATAGAGAATGATCTTCTTATGGTTGACGGAAAGAAGAAGAGCCCGGAAGAGGTTTACCGGAAAATAGTTCCGCAACGGTGATTGAGGAATTGAGGGATTTAGGAATTCAGGGATTGAGGAATTCAGGAATTGGAGAATTAAAACTGATAGAATACCTTCAATTCCTAAATTCCTAAATCAGAAATTTGAAAACCGGCTTTTAGTTACTGTAACTATGGAGCGAGCCGACCGTGTCGGCGGAAAAAACTATGGAGCGAGCCGACCGTGTCGGCGGAAAAAACGGCAACACGGTTGCCTTGCTCCAGAATATGGAATGTCCGGACATACCTGCCTGCCGGCAGGCAGGGATAAAAAAATGAGTTTTCAAATTTCTGTAAATGAAGAATACTATGAAACCAGGCAACGATATAACAAGTATTGATTCGGGTTTTGCAAAGAAGGTAGCATCAGCCAGTGGCGTGGATCTGTTTGCATGTTACCAGTGCGGAAAATGCACCAATGGATGTCCTGTCACCTTTGCCATGGATTATCATCCGCATCAGATCATCAGAATGGTTCAACTCGGCCTTTCGGAAGAAATCTTGCACGCAAGAAGTATATGGGTATGTGCTTCCTGCGAAACTTGTTTCACGCGATGTCCCAATGAAATAGATATACCAAGATTGATGGACTATCTGAAACAATGGGTATTGAGCCAGGGAGAAAAACCGGCGGAAGGGAGTGTTGTCGCCTTTCACCAGGCGTTTTTAGGCAACATCAAAAACTTTGGGCGGGTAAATGAAGCATTTCTTATGGGCGCCTATCAGTTGAAGACTGCGAAAGCAGAAAAAAGGCTAAATGCAAAAGAGATGCTGAAGAATCTCAAACTCGGCTTACAGATGCTAAAACGAGGCCGTCTTTC
>DAOVDN010000127.1 GCA_030669465.1 Desulfobacterales bacterium
GGGTGGCCAATACCATAGCCCAGGTTTACAAGGAACAGCACGCTCTTGATCTTAACAAGAGAACATTTGAAGCGAAAAAGTTCATCGAGAATCAGTTAATGGTCGTCAAAGAGAGATTGAGAGATTCCGAAGAGGCGGTCAGAAAATACAGGGAAGAGAACAAGCTGATTTCACTGAATTCTCAGACTGCCACTCTGTTAAGTCAGATGGCAACTTTAAAGGCTGTCTATGAGAAGTCGAAGGTAGAATATCAAAAGATAAAGAAAGTACAAGGATTTCTTGAAAGAACAAAGAATAAACCTCTGACTTCAAAAATCAGTTTCTATATCAATGAGGCATCGAGTCTCTATAAAAACCTCAATGAGAGGCTTGTCCAGCTCATGTTAAAGAGAGATTCTTTGCTTCTCATCTATACGGAGAATTATCCACAGATTATAGAAATAAATAAGCAGATCATGGAAATAGTCGAGAATATGAAGGCACAGCTTTCTTCCCAGGAAAATACTGTTGCTGGGAGCATAAAGACTATGGAGGAGAAAATTGATGAGATAGATGAACAGATTAAGGCGTTGCCGGAGATGGGGCTGGAGCTGGCCAGGCTGGAGCAAAAGGTGGGGGTTAACAGGGAGGTTTATGCGTTTTTAGAAAAGAAGTATCAGGAATCACTTATAAAAGAGGCCGAAAAGATAGAGGAAGTACAGATAGTGAAACCTGCTCTGGAACCGATCAATCCCATAAATCCGCCAAAGACAATGGCAATCGGTGTTGTTGGGGCGCTTGTCGGCTTAATTCTCGGCATTCTATTTGCCTTTGTGGTGGAGACTTTTGATACTTCTATAGGCGCTATCGAAGAGGTTGAAGAGCTTATAGGTGTTAATGTTCTGGGAATTATTCCCCATGTCAGTATCCAGGATATCAAGGCAACACTTCTTGATGAAAGTCGCGGTGAGATGGATGATAAAACTGCGGAAAGGTATTCGAGGATCGTATCGCATTTTGCGCCCAAATCGATGCTGGCCGAAAGTTACAGGTCGCTCAGAACCAATTTGAGTTTTGCCGGCCTCGAAAGTGATATGAAGGTCGTCGTCTTTACCAGTTCTTCCCCCAGAGAAGGTAAAAGTACGATAGTGATCAATCTCGCCGTTGCCATGGCTCAGACCGGCAGAAAAATCCTTCTTGTGGACGGAGATATGAGAAAACCTATGATTGCCAAAGTGTTTGGCATTGATGAGGTGCCTGGTTTGTCAGATGTAATACTCGGGAACTATTCACCGGAAGATGCGGTAAGGAGTGTTACAGATATAATGACTGGAAAAATAAGCATGGATGATATTATGAAAACCCCTGGCTTGGATAATCTTTATATTCTAACCAGCGGAACACTTCCTCCTAATCCTGCCGAAATAGCCGGTTCCCGCACGATCGCAGACCTGATTAAACAGGTGAGATTCAAGTATGATATGGTTTTAATAGACGCCCCCCCGCTTCTTTCCGCAACCGATGCGGCAATTTATGGTTCCCTGGCGGATGGTGTGGTTCTGGTGTATCGTGTGGGGGTAATTGGCCGGGCAGTCCTTAAAAGGGCAAAAATTCAGCTCGATAATGTCAGGGCAAAGGTTGTCGGCATTGTTCTTAACGGTCTGAAGGCAGAGATAAGCCCTGATTTTGTCGACCAGGATTATTACCAGTATTACAGTAAAGAAGAGGGTAAGAAAAAAACGGACAAAAAAATCTCACCTGTAAAACCTGCTGTTTTGATCATAACTTTAATATTACTGGGCATTGCCGTTCTATATCAATTAGGTTACTTGAGATTGCCGCGTAATGAATCTTCCGTTAGAGTTCCTGCTGAAAATTTGGTTATAGAGAAGAGGCTGGATATTCAGGGAGACAGGTTTTCAAAGAAACAGGCCGCAATTGCAGGATCGGACAAAGTGAAGATGGTTCCTGTCAGTGAACCGCCAAGGCAGGAGGCGAAGATTGAGGCATCAGACAAAGTGGATGCCTCAAACACATTTAGATATGCGATTCAGATCGGCTCATTTCGTAATAAAGAAAATGCAAAGAGAGTTGTAGCCAAACTTAAAAAAAGAGGGATGGACGCAAGATGGATCGAATTCAATAAAAGGAAAAGCGGAGTCTGGTATGTTGTTTTGATCGGACAATTCGGCAACAGATCTGAATGTATCAACTTTATGAAGGAAAAGGGATTAGAAAAAGAATATCCCGCCAGTCGGTTATTTCAAGCTTCCATTTATCATTTCAAACATTAAAATTTAATGCATGGCATAGGCGAGAAACGTAAACGCAGAAAAGTGTATAGGAGAAAATCCGCTTTCAAAAATGAATTGCGATATCTGTTTCTAATTACTATTATTTGTTTTGTGCTGGCTTTTTGCCTGGTTTTTATCACCGGCAAGCTTCCCTCTTTTCTGGACAAAAGGATTCAACAACAGGCGGATTGGATAGCTGGTGATAAGATGAAAGATATTGAAAAGGAAATGATGGAGAAGGCCATTGCAGAAGATATTGACGATATTGTCAAGAAGTATAAAGACAGGGCACAACCTGAATAGTTATCCCTGCGAAATGATAAAAACAGAAAGCGGCCAAATCGAAGCAAAATCAGTATTTTTTTTCCTTACGCTCGTTATCTTAACATGCCTTGGCGGTCTCCTTATTTCCAAAATATCCATATACATATCTCTGCTAATATTAACTATTTTTGTACTTGTTGTTACCAGTTTTTTGAGCGCAGAAGCTGCGCTGTATCTTCTTATTATGTCCATGCTCCTCAGTCCGGAGTTTATAGCAGGGGACCTGTTAGGCAGGGGAACAGGTGGCCGGGGCGTCACCATTCGATTTGATGATATCCTGCTGATAGTTATAGGTCTCGGCTGGTTTGCAAAAACTGCCGTAAGAAAGGAACTGGGCCTTTTCCTGAGGACCCCGTTGAACAGGCCGATTGCATATTATATTGTTCTTTGCTTAGTATCAACCCTGGTTGGGTTTGCAATGGGCCGGGTGGATTTGAAGACAGGGTTTTTTTATGTCATAAAGTACTTTGAATTTTTTATTATATATTTTATGGCAGTAAATCATCTAAGAGACAAAGAGCAGATTAAGCGCTTTGTTGCGGCCATGCTGGTGGTTTGTGTGGTTATTTGCGTTGTTGCGATATTGCAGATACCTGCCGGCGGCAGGGTGACGGCTCCGTTTGAAGGACAAGTCGGAGAGCCGAATACACTTGGCGGGTATCTTGTTTTAATGCTTTCGATCACCCTTGGACTTCTGGTAACATCGGATTCAATGAAGCGAAAAGCATTTTTGGGTATCCTGACGATCTTGATTGCAATTTCGCTTTTGGCAACCCTTTCCAGAAGTTCATGGCTGGCAATGGGACCTATGCTGCTTGCCCTGATCTATTTCAGCAAGAGGAAAATGGTAATTATTGTTCCTCTTGTTATTTTTGTGCTGGTTACTCCATTTGTTATGCCGAAAGCTGTTAGAGAAAGAGCGCTCTATACGGTTACTCAACAAAGACATATAGAGCAATTGGAGATAGGCGGGGTAAGGATCGATACATCGACATCGGCAAGACTGGTAACCTGGAAGGAGGTATTGACGAGAGATTTTGTTAAACATCCACTATTTGGATACGGTGTTACCGGCTATGCTTTTGTCGATGCCCAGTATCCGAAGGTTTTGATTGAAACAGGAATTTTAGGGCTTATTGCATTTTTATCACTTCTTTTTTTTATATACAAAAACGCATTGAGCACGTATCGAAATAGCTCGGATCCCTTTTTCAGCGGTATTTCTCTCGGATATCTGGCAGGGTTTATTGCCATGGTTGTACATGCAATCGGGACGAATACATTTATTATCGTTCGTATTATGGAGCCGTTCTGGTTTTTGACTGCTATAATCATTATGATTCCTACGATAGAGGCGGAGGAGATTGAGGCCGATGTGTCAGTGAAAAGTTGAAAACACATGCTTTTGTCATTCGCGCTTCGTGTGTCATTCCCGGCCTGATCGGGAATCCAGAAGCGTTCGGCATCATTACAATACTGGATATCCGCTTCAGCGGGTATGACGGGTTTTGAAAAAGACGTATTCTATGGATAGAAAATTATATAACCGCCTGGTGAAGGAGCGCCCTTATCTCTGGTGGTGGGTAAAAAACAGGGAGAATTTATCTGTTGAAAGCGTGGTTCAGGGTGTGCTTGCAAATGGCGATATGGATGATCTATTGATACTGTTTCAACTTATCGGCAGAGAGCAGGTAAAGCAAATATTTTTGCGGCAGATTTCAATGCCAAGGCATAACTATAGAAAACAGACTGTAAACTTTTTTAAAAAGGTTTTTGCCCAAAATGTATGATAATGTATTAACACAAAATCAGATGATTTTGGCGGAAAGATTGCTGCCCGCGTGTTCAGATTTTTATTTGGCCGGCGGCACGGCATTAGCCCTCCAGATTGGGCATCGCAGATCTATCGATTTTGATTTGGCTTCATATAATCAGATCGATCCTTTTGACCTGGAAAGAAAACTGCTTTCAATGGGATTTGATATTCAGACAATTTTTACAGCAACCAGCGATGAGCTTTCCATACTCATAAACGGCATCAAGGTAACTTTTTTTATGTTCCCTTTTATTATCAAACATGAAATTTTTTG
>DAOVDN010000092.1 GCA_030669465.1 Desulfobacterales bacterium
GTTCAATATTCTCTTATCATAAACATTTTATTTCTTAATCTTACGACCATGCCATTAGGAGAGGAAATCAAAAATATTGTTCTTTCTCTTTTTGATACTATTGAGTATATTTATTCTCGTCGGAACGGTAAAACCTTTTAGGGTCGCTCGGGCATAGCCCGAGGTTTAATTAAAAGCAATTATGCTGATAAAATCCGCTGAATTTGTTACAAGCGCTGTCAAGCCATCTCAATATCCTCCTGCGGACCTGCCGGAGATAGCTTTTGCAGGGCGTTCCAATGTAGGAAAATCTTCTCTTATCAATACACTGGTAAACCGGAAACGTCTTGTAAAAACAAGCTCTACGCCAGGGCGTACCAGGCTTATCAACTTTTTTGTAATAAACGGAATTCTTTCATTTGTAGACCTTCCAGGGTATGGATACGCCAATGTTCCGGCATTTGTGCAAAAAAGCTGGGGACCCATGATTGAGACATACCTTTCAACAAGAGAGACATTAAAAGGTGTGGTGCTGATCATGGATATCCGGCGCATACCCGGTCAGAAAGAATTAGACCTGATTGACTGGTTTAAGCATTTCGATATTCCAGGCATCCTGATACTTACAAAGGCTGATAAGCTTTCAAAAACAAAACAGATAAAGCAGCACATTTTGATAGCAAAAACCCTTTTTATTGATAAAGAAGACTTGATTCTGTTTTCTGCCAAAACACGGCAGGGAAAAGATGCTGTGTGGGATGCCGTTGAAAAATTAATAGGGATTGAGGGATGAATAACAGCTCTGCTGACTTTAAATCCGGATTTGTGGCCATTGCCGGTGCTCCAAATGTGGGGAAATCCACTCTTTTAAATAGGATGATTGGTGAAAAAATTTCTATCACCTCTAAAAAGCCTCAAACCACGCGCAACCGCATATTAGGCATTGTGCACAGACCCTCTTCGCAGATTATTTTCATCGATACACCGGGGATTCATAAGGCAAAAGGGATGTTAAATATCAGAATAGTGGATACAGCCATTTCAGCCCTGGCAGATGCAGACCTTATCCTGATTATAGCGGATGCGACAACTCCGGACACGAGTTCGGAGCGGATTTTGCTAAGGGCGCTTAAAAAACAAAAAAAGCCGGTTATTCTTGCTCTTAACAAGATAGATCTTGTAGAAAAACCTATACTGCTTACCATCATAGATAAATGGGCAAAGGCTTATTCGTTTGAAGCAATTATACCTGTTTCCGCTAAACATGGGACCCAGGTTGAAAAACTCCTTGAGACGATGGAGGCTCTTCTGCCCAAAGGCCCGCCCTTCTTTCCGATCGATACCATCACAGATCTGCCGGAACGCTTTATTGTTGCTGAAATGGTGCGTGAAAAGGTTTTCCGTTTAACCGGCCAGGAAATACCCTATTCAACGAGTGTTACTGTAGATTCATTTTCCAGAGAGAAAAAAGGCGCTCTTGTAAAGATTCATGCAACTATTCACGTTGAGCGTGATTCCCAGAAAGGTATCATAATAGGAAAAAAGGGAAGCAAGTTGAAAATGATCGGTGAAAATGCAAGAAAAGAAATAGAACAAATGGTTGGCTCCAGGGTCTTTCTAAAACTTTTTGTACGGGTACAGAAAAACTGGAGTAAAGATACAAAGGCGTTGAGAAGATTCGGTTACTGATGATTCTGTCATTTCATCCCTGCTTTGAAGCAGATAAAAATATAATTTGTGCGGGACGGGAGCCATCTGTTGATGACCTTGCCGCAATAAAGGCTGCTGATGCTGTAGTCCTGCCGCAGGGATGCTATAAATCACTATACGAAATGGCTAGCAAAAACTGTGCTAATTTCTTTCCCAATCTTGATGCAAGATTTAATTATCCAGGTAAAATCGGCCAGATTAAGCTCTTTCAAGAAAAAGCTGCTGCGCATCCAAAATCTGAAACATATAATAACATTGACACTTTTGTCGATTATTATGGGGGGTTGCCGGAACAGGTCTTTGTCAGCTTTCCGTTTGTATTCAAGTTTGACTGGGGTGGAGAGGGAGACAATGTTTATTTGATAAAATCCATTGCAGAGCTTAAGGATGTTTTGCAAAAAGCTGCCTTGTTTGA
Organism: Desulfobacterales bacterium; assembly: GCA_030669465.1. Next base: position 2,105 of record DAOVDN010000092.1, read on the forward strand.
GAGGACAGGCCAGTCAGGATTTTTAATACAAGAATATATTCCCTCACAAAACAAGACGTTAAGGGTTGTTGTCATAAATAAAAAGTTTATTTCCTACTGGCGTGTTCAGAAAAACAAAGAATGCTTTTGTTCAAATCTGGCAAAAGGGGCTGTTATAGATTTTGATTCTGATCCGGATTTGCAGAGGAAAGCTATTTTATCAGCAAAGGATTTTTGCAAAAAGACAAAGATCAATCTGGCTGGTTTTGATTTTTTGTTTTCATCAGAGGCAAAAATAAAAGAGCCGCTTTTTCTTGAGATAAACTATTATTTTGGCAGGCGCGGCCTGGGCGGATCTGAAAGATTTTACAGATTGCTCGAGACAGAGATCAAGAAATGGATAAACGACATTGGTTTGTAACTTGAAACCCTTTGCATTTGATTTAGATGAAGAGGATATAAAAAGGGAGCGCCGAAAGGCAAGGGAGCTCAGGAACTCCCAGTGGTGGAAACGTCGCCTGGCAAAGGGGGTATGTTACTACTGCGGCCGCCCTACTCCGCCAAAAGAACTTACCATGGACCATATCGTGCCGATATCCCGTGGAGGCAGAAGCACAAAAGGCAACCTGGTTGCATGCTGCAAGGAATGCAACAACAATAAAAAACAGCTTCTTCCTATGGAATGGGAAGAGTACTTAAACTCCGTTCGTTAGTTCGTAATAGTTCACCGGATGAAAAACATTTGACAGGATAACAGGATAAACATGATATAAATCCAGTTAATCAAAACTGCTTATCACAACCTCAAGGATGTAATATGTAATATAAAGACGTGACGGTAACAATTATCGGCTGTGCTTATCGTGTTTATAATAAAATGGGTTTTGGTTTTCTTGAAAGTGTGTATGAAAAATGTTTGCTTATAGAACTGCGTAAAGCAGGTCTGGATACGGAATCACAAAAGTCCATTACAGTATTTTGGGGAAAGGAAAGTTGAGGTTAAACGTAAAATCAAGGATTTAAAATAAGAGATCAACAGGATGAAAAAACTATCATGTCAATCCTGTTTATCCTGTCAAAAAAATAGCTGAACTATTACGTTTTCATTTATGCTCGCTTGTAATATAAGCATAAGCGCTGTGGTTGTGGATTGATTCGAAATTTTCAGCGCTTACGGAAAACCACGTTACATTATTGTCCCTTTTCAGCTCCTTGGCAATATCCCGCACAATATCCTCAACAAATTTCGGGTTCCTGAATCCCCTTTCAGTTACACATTTTTCATCAATGCGTTTTAATACGGAATATACTTCACATGAGGCAGATTTCTCAACAAGTTCGATCATATCTTCCATCCAGATAAATTTCTTGAATCTTGTGCTGAGCCGAACCTCCCCGCGTTGATTGTGAGCGCCTACTTCGCTGATTTCCTTTGAGCATGGACATACGGAAGAGATAGGAACAATGACTTCTGATACAATGTCGATTTTGCCATGAGGGCAGCTTGATCCGATAATTCTGCATGTATAGTCCATGAGACCCGGAGAGTTGCTGACTGGAGCTTTTTTCTCAATAAAATATGGAAAAGTAATTTCAATATGCGCAAAAGCCGCATTTAAATGCTCTTTCATCTGCTCGAGAACAACCGAAAGTTTTTTTAAAGAGACTTCCAGATGGAACAGGTGGAGCATTTCTACAAAACGGCTCATATGCGTCCCTTTGTATCTGCCGGGCAAATCCACATACATGTTTATCGAGGCTACCGTATGCTGAAAGCCGTTCTTCCGATCAAGAACCCTTATGGGGTATCGAAGATTTTTTATGCCGACCTTATCTATAGGTATGCTGCGGTAATCGGGCTGCTTCTGAATATCTTTCATGATTTCAGCAGATACTCTGTTCTAACATGGCTCATAGCTGCAAAGATATTTCCTTTGATTTTTCTGTTGGTGTTGTAAAGCTGCTTTAAAAGTCTTTTTATTTCTCGTCGCTTGGAATTTTTTGCACTGGGGCATGGATTGACAAAATCCGGAAATCTCTTTTCGCCGGCAAAACGCCTTATGGTATCCTCATCTGCAAAGGCAAGGGGCCTTATTATTGTAAACTTTCCCTGAAAAAAAGGCTGGAAAGGAACCATGGTGCTTATCTCCCCTGCATAGCACATATTCAAAAACAGAGTCTCAATGATATCATCTTTGTTGTGCCCGAGCGCAAGTTTATTACATCCAAGTTCATTTGCAATTTCAAAAAGGCGTTTTCTCCGCAACCTGGAACATAAAAAACATGGATTTTCCCGATTTTGGAAGCTGTGCGATAAAATTCCATAATCCGTATGTTCGACCCTGAGTTTGAACCCTGTTTTTTTGCAATAGTTTTCAAGGGATTTGCTGAAACCTTCCTTAAATCCGGGATCGATGTAAACAGCTAACAGGTCATAGTTTATCGGTATACGGGACAGCCGTTCCTTTAGAATCCACATCAGGGTAAGGCTGTCCTTTCCTCCTGAAAGCCCAACCGCTATCCGATCTCCATCGGATATCATATCATATGTGTGCAAGGCTTTGCCGACAACCCTGTTCAGCGCTTTGTGTGTATAGCTCTGTTTTGAGACCTTTGCATAACTGCCATTTTTCCGTGATGCAGCGTCAGGCTTCAAATTTTGGCACGCAGTGAAGCTTTAGTGCTATCCTCAAAATACTCAATGTATTCCTCCAGTTAAAATCTTCGCCTTCCTTGCCTGACAAAAAAATGTCGCGTTCTGCAAAGGTCTCATTTTGGCAAAACCGGCTTCTGAAAAATCTATACCTTCTCAGTTGGGGTGGCGGTTTGATTTTTCTCTGCTTCTTTTTTGATAACTATCTTGCCGGCAGCAATTTCCCGCAGAGCAACAACAATGTCTTCATTCTTTGGTGAACTTACCAGGTATTCAGATCCCTCACGGATTTGCCTTACCCGCTTAGTAGCCATGTTGCACAGCAAAAAACGATTTGGTATCCGTTTCAGACAATCTTCAACTGTAATACGTGCCACGTAAAACCTCCATTATAAACTAATTGGTCAAGTGGTCGACTGGTTGATTAGTCGAGTGGTTTAAGGACTCTTACAACTCGACTATTTAACTACTCAACTAAAGTTGCAAGAATTTCAATAGGTTGTATAAATTCCGAGACGTTTGATTACAATATTTCCACCAGCTCATAATACCTTTTCCCCCCTGGAGCCTGCATTGTAACCTCATCTCCTGGTTTTTTCCCTATAATTGCTTTTCCAAGAGGTGACGATACAGAGATGCGACCATTCTCTATATCTGATTCTTCCGGTCCAACAAGCTGATATTTAACATTCTTGCCGGTATCTATATTTTCAAGTACAACTGTGCTTGCAAATACAGCCCGATCTTTGGGAATTGTATCGGGGACAATGATATCTGCGTTGCTCAGTTTGTAACTTAATTCTCCTATTCGACCTTCAATAAATCCCTGCCGATCTTTGGCTGCATCAAATTCGGCATTTTCGGAGAGATCCCCATGCGCCCTGGCCGTTTCAATATCCTTGATATTCTGCGGCCGTTCAACTTTCTTAATATGCTCCAGTTCCTTTTTTAGGGCCTCATAACCCT
>DAOVDN010000119.1 GCA_030669465.1 Desulfobacterales bacterium
TGATCAAGGACCCTTCCCATCCAAATGGACAAAACACGACGGGATATTCAAGCCCCTTGCTTTTATGGATGGTTACAATCTTTACGGCATTTTCGTCGCTTTCAAGGCGAAGCTGATGCTCTTCAAGTCTGGGAGATGCCGGGTTTCTCTGTTCGGAAAGCCACTTTAAAAGACCTCTTATTCCGAGTTTTTTCTCAATCGATTCCTGGTGAAGTATTTCTGCCAGGTGGAGAAGATTTGTAAGCCGTCTTTCTCCATCCGGAAATAAAAGAAGGCGTTTTCTTACCTTCTCCTTTGCCATAAAAAGACGAAACATCCTGATAAAGCCATGCCTGCTCCACAACTGGAAATACTCCATAAAGTTGGCAAGTCTGGTTTCCCACCAAAAAGGTTCTTCGCCTGCTGAATCAATTTCTTCACCAGAGACACCAATCATGTCTGTTACAAGAGCCGATTTGAACAGCCGTTCGTTGGCAGGCTCTGAAATGCTCTGCAGAACTCTTTCCATTTCCATAGCTTCCGGAGAATCAAATATATTTTCAGCGCTGTAGAGAACTGAAGGGATCCTTTTGTCTGAAAGGCACTTTTTTATCACCTGCGCCTGTCTGTTTGTTCGGACAAGAACGGCTATATCGCTCTCTTTAATATAATCAGGCTCACAACCATTGCCATGTAGAACAAGGCGTAAAATTTCACCGGCAACAGCTTCTGCGATCAACTCTACAGCTTCTGTTTTGTTTATTAGCCCGCCTTTTTTTGCACCTAAAAACCATAACTTCAAAGGAGCTGAAAATTTTTCATTCTCTTTAATGGATTCGATTTTTTCCCCGGACTTTCCTTTTTCAAACCCAATTTCATCAAATACAAATGGCTGCCTGACATTGGAAAATATGGTGTTTATCGCCGTTATCAGACCGGGTTCCGAACGCCAGTTATCTGTAAGCGTATATTTTGACCGGGCATTGCGGGCAGCCTTCATGTAGGAAAAAATATCAGCTCCCCGAAAGCTGTATATTGCCTGCTTTGGATCGCCTATCATAAAAAGAACACTGTCCTTTGAAGAAAAGAGCCTGCTGAAGATCTCGTACTGGACAGGATCAGTATCCTGGAATTCATCCACAAGAGCGGCCTTGTATTTCTGTCTTATCGATTTTGCAAGCTCATTTCCGCTCCTTTTTTCAAGGGCTTCCATAACCATTATCAGAAGGTCGTCAAAGAATTGTGTGTTATTCTTTTTTTTCTTTATAAAAAGTTCTGACTTCGCGAACTTAAAAGATTCGGCTTTAAGGAAAAGAAGATACCTTTCCATTTCAGATTCAAGAGTAATGCCTATTCTATAGAGCTTATCACAAATATCAAAAAACTCGTGTGATGGGGGAATATGATTCTTTCTTGCCGATCTTATTAGTTTTGTTGAGGTAAATTTTTCAAAATCTTTAAATAATGGAAAGTTGGAGCTTTTGGCGCTTTTTGAATCAACAAATCTGTCCATGGCTTCAATCATGGAAAAAACTTTCATATCCCTTTTAGAGAAACCGGTCTGCCCCGGTTTTGTTTTTATGCTCCCGTAAACCGAGCCGTTAAGAGACGGATCCCTTAATCCTCCTGAGGCGGACTCTACCTTCTCCCGGGAAAAGGTCCAGGCCTTTTTAAGACTGATAAACGTTTCTCTGAAAGGGCCAAGGCTTTCCAGTGAGGGTTTCTTTAGATCCGGTATTATCTTTATGCCTGGCGTCTTTATTTTATCCAGCAATTTTAAAAAATATTCGGGGCTCGATATCTTTTTAATGCAATAACTTAAAAATTCCGGCGGCAGATCGTAAAAATGCCTTCTCCAAAAATCATCCGTAACTTCCTGCATCAAATCCGCCTGGTCGGTTGTAAGCTCTGTATCGAACAAACTTCCTGTCTCAAAAGCATTCTCATACAGAATTCTCTGGCAAAAACCATGTATGGTGAAAATAGCGGCCTTATCAAAATCGATAAGAGCATCTTGTATCAATTGAATGGCCGGAGCAGAGTTGTTATGCTTTTTTACAAGGGCTTCTATCAGCTTGTCGTCGCTTGAACCCTTTAAAAACGCCTCTTTTGCGCAAAGAAGTTTATTGTAAATTCTATCTTTAAGTTCTGCGGTTGCGGCCTTTGTAAAGGTTACAACCAGTATCTGATCTGCCGGAAAATGTTTTTCCAGGATCAGTCTTAAAAACAAACCCGCAATTGTGTATGTCTTGCCTGTACCGGCGCTTGCTTCAATGAGGTTGGTTCCGGCAAGTGGGGTATTTATAAGGTCAAATGTTTTCATGCTCTTACCACCATCCTTTGTAACTTCTTAAAAAGTTTAAGGTGAATTACACGATAAAAGACTCGCCCACTGATAATAAAATGTAAAATATCTGAAACTCGCATGTAAGTGAGCCTAAAGAAAAAAACAGGGCCAATCCTTTTAATTCATGTTGTTTAAACAGCCAGATCGTATATTTTAAAGATATCTTATCTTATGTGTTGTTTTTTTTCTTAAGGCTCACTAACATGCCCCGCCTGCCACTGCGAGTTTACCCGATAGTCAAGCCCGCCAGCTTCGCAAGCGAGAGTGTTGCGGACAAGCAAGGTTATGTGGTCTGAGGCACGAGCGGGCAGGTCAAACAGTCAGATTTTTTACATTTCATCACCAGTGGACTCGTCCAGAACTTATTGAGAAGTTACCATCCTTTGCCTTACAATACAATAAGCCCAATTGAGTGTCAACGCGAAAAACATTGCAATATAAGCCGGTTGCAATTGATACAATGGTTGACATGGTTATGATGATACGATAGTAGTAAAAAATTATGAAAAATCATAACAGTTCAGCCACTAAGGCACAAAGGCACAAAGGAGGCATATGATTAAGGAATTAACCCTACAACGTCACTTACCATTTTAGATGTCATTTCGAGGAGCGAAGCGACGAGAAATCTTATTATAAAACAAATAGTTAAAGATTTCTCCCTTCGGTCGAAATGATAAGTGTCGTTGTAGGGTTAAGGAATTGAGGAATTAAAATCAGTAGAATACCTTCAATTCCTAAATTCCTAAATTTGCAATTAAGCGAAGCGAGTTCCTGAATTATGAATTTTAAGAGAATTTTATATTATAATCTTGGTATCTTTGTGCCTTAGTGGCTGATCTATTACAAAAAGGGAAGAATAAGATGGATGGTTTTTACGGCAGGATTCTGAAAATTGATCTTACCGAAAAAATATTTTGCATAGAAGACTTAGATGATAAAATACTCTCAAGCTATCTCGGCGGAAAGGGCCTGGCTTCTTATCTTCTTTATAAACTTAATCCTAAAAGCGTTGATCCTCTTTCGCCTGCCAATTGCTTGATTTTTGCAACCGGGCCTGTAACAGACAGCATTATATGGGGATCGAGCCGGTACGGGGTCTTTACCAAGTCACCTCAGACAGGTTTTTATTCTGAATCATACTCAGGAGGCAAAGTGCCGGAAGCCATCGATTCAACAGGATTTGATGCCATTGTTATAATGGGCAGAAGTAAAAAACCTCTGGTTCTTGCAATAAACCCTGAAGGAGTCGATTTTCACGATGCCGGCGATATCTGGGGCATGGATACTTTTGAAACAGAAGATGCAGTAAACAGAAGATTTGGAAGCGCTGATTCAGGAGCAACCAAATCCGGGTCCGTGGTAATCGGACCTGCAGGAGAAAAGCTTGTTCGATTTGCAGTTATCGAAAATGACTATTGGCGATCGTCGGGCAGAACAGGAACAGGAACGGTCATGGGATCAAAAAATCTCAAGGCCATCCTCTTTAAGGGTGATAAAAAGCGCCCTCTTTTTGATAAAGAAAAAGTCAAAAAGTTTTCAAAGAATCTTGCGGCAGAATCAAAGGAGAGTCCATCTGTTCTGGCTTACAGAACCTGGGGGACTCCCAATATGGTAAAAACCACGAATAAAGCCGGAGCATTTCCAACCAGATACTGGTCTGAGGGATCCTATGACAAATGGGAAAATATCAGCGCAGATGCTCTGCATAAGCAGTGCCATGTTGAGCCGCATGCTTGTCCGAAATGTTTTATATCATGCGGCAGAATGACTACGATTCTGCAAGGGCGCCATTCCGGGCTGAAGCTTGAAGGGCCTGAATACGAAACAATCTACGCTTTTGGCGGCCTCTGCCTGATTGACAGCATTGAAGAGATTGCCTATTTAAATGATATCTGTGACAGGCTTGGCATGGATACGATTACAGCGGGAAACCTGTGCGGATTTACAATCGAAGCTGCGCGAAAGAAAAGGATAGACTTTCATATAGATTACGGAGACGTAGACGCCATAGCAGTCCTCCTTAAAAAAATCGCAAAAAGAGAAGGGATAGGCGATATTCTTGCTCTTGGAATTCGACATGCTGCAAGGCAGTGGAAGATGGAAGATATGGCCATCCATGTAAAGGGCCTTGAGCCGCCAGGTTATGACCCCAGGGTTCTCAAGGGAACCGGGCTTGCGTATGCAACTTCTGATAGGGGCGCATGCCATTTAAGAGCAACCTTCCATAATCCGGAATTAACCGGCATGATCGACCCTGAGATTATCAAGGGAAAGGCCGATCTCTTTATCGATTTCGAGGATCGCCTGACCCTCCTTGACACCCTGATCCTCTGCCGCTTTTACAGAGACCTGTATCCATGGGAAAGATTGTGCGAACTGATTCGGATCACCACTGGATTAAAAGAGAATAAAAAAACTCTTCAAAAAAGAGCCGCAAAAATATCCACCCTTGTTCGCTCTTTTAATATACGGGAAGGTCTAACACAGGAAGATGACAGACTTCCAGG